>CAYQMZ010000365.1:0-3470 GCA_964418725.1 uncultured Pirellulaceae bacterium | reverse complement strand
GCACGGCGGTCTCGAAGCTTCTCTAGCGCTGCAATCAATACTGGCAATGGCGGAGTCGAAATCTCCACTCGAAAGATGTTGCCTCGCTTGGACCATGCCGGGCTGCTCAGGCACGGGAGCTTTACCGCAACCGATGGCCATCAGCAGCACAATACACATACCCACCGGGGTGCTTGGTCGAAGCGTCCAAGCCGATATCGATAGTAAGAGCGATCGCTGATCGAATGCGTTATTCGTTTGGCGTTGTAGGTGTCCCAAAACTCGCTCCACTCGTGAAAGGCCAACGCTGCTTGTGCGGAATCGCTCGAAGCAGGATCGATAACGGTCCTTAGCCCTATGCCGGTAATTCTACCTCGTTGGGACCGTTCCGTCAGTATTTCTACTCATCGGCAAAGTGGCGTTCAGCTATTCAGGCGCTGACACGCTAGCGGTAGCACTTCGCCGTCAACGACACAATCTTGCGAGAATTTCCGATTAAGTGGCTATGTGTGGGCAACGTCAGATCGAATCCGCTGGCCAGCTCACGTCACGTGTGGATTGGGTGGGCGAAGCAAACTGCTATTTGAATCCAAGCGAAATCGCAATCAGCGGGGCGAGCAAAAGGAAAGGGCACCGAACAGGGGAATGTCCGGTGCCCTTAGCCTACTCTCTCGGCGTGAGGGAGGGGTCAACGAGAGTACTTCGTATTGGTGTTAGTAGGCATTGCCAACAATGTCATTCTTTCGGGCAGCACTTTCAAAGAATGGGCTCTCCGGCAAAGCACGCTTAGATGACGACGACACACCCACTTCTTCTGATACGGAGTGAAGCGGCAATGAGTTCTCATTTACTTTTGCCAGATCGGTTATCTGCAGTCGCGCGGGAGCGTGGTGAACAACCGGCAACACTTCCTCCATGAAGTGAAGCTCGGTCGATGTAAGCTGCGTCTCTATTTCGTTCACCAAGGAACGTAGCGACGCAGTACGATCAGATTGCAACGGGATGTGCGTTGATGAATTCAGCGTCTCTGGGGGATGCTCGTTTGACTCCAAACCATTGAGGTCGCCTAATGCTGCGAGCAGTTGATCTTTCGAGACCAAGAGTGCGTCAACTTGACGCTGGGCCGCTGCGAGATGCTTTTTGCGAGCGATCAGATTGCCGTGCGAAGTCGTCTTCGCGAGACGCTCGATTTTCATCTCCTCACGTGCGATTGCCACAAGATCTTGCCGAAGGCGGGCAGTGAGGGCTTGCGAGACTTGTTTGGCTCTTTCGATTGAGTGCTCGTACTTGGAGCTTATCTCAGTGGTGCCGGCCTGTTCACTCGGCGGTTGAAAGAAGCCAATGAGGTCACGCCCCAGCAACAGCAACAAAACGAACCCAAGAGTCCCTCCGATAGTGACTATCCGATCAATCATCCTGAACGCCTAAGGCCGGTTTGGAATCACCAAGTGGCAAAGTGCGGGCTATTCGCCGGCGAAAATCGGATCTTGGAAGCAAATCGGATTTTTTCGAAGCGGTCGTGCTTTGTGCCGCCGGCCGTTCATTCCACGAAACACGGCGACTGGGGAGGTGTCCGGCTTCACGAACTATGCGCAAGTCGTTGGTCGGCCCACATGCTCCATTGCACACGTTGGAAATTGAGATTCTGACGATTCAATTTCGAGCGTCGAACGGAGTTTGAAGTCACTGGATCGAAACGATTCACGACTTGTCGATTTTGCGACACCCCGGACGGTGGTGGTATGCAATAAAAACTCGTAGGCCTAATGCTGGCTGCAAACTCAGTATGCGAAGCTGGATTCGCTTGGCTCCATGACATAGATCAGCAGTCCACGGCGCTCTGAAGTGTGGCTACTTAAGCAGCCAATTTGCAACCGGTTCTACGCGTTACTGAAAAGCACCAACGTTCGAAACTAGCCGCCGTCGTGCGGTTCATCATTCACCAAGCGGAGAACGAGTCTTGAGCGAACTGCGTGAGATTCTCGCTGATGCCTTCGACGAAGACGTCGCGGCGGTGATTGAACAGATGGGCGAAGGTCCCGTGACGATCAGCCCAACGCTGCTCTCGCACATTTCCGATTTGGAACACCAAGATGCGGAAATGCTGAGCTCTCTCAATACGCTGGAAAGCGAGGCGGCTTCATGCTGTTTCGTTCTTATCGGTTGCGAACGTGTTGTGGAGAACCTCGCACCGATCAAGATTAACGATGCGGATGACTGGCTTCGCGAGCTGGCGAACCTTGTGGCCGGTCGAATTCAAAACAGTCTGTTTCACTACAACATTGTTTGCAAACTGGGGCTACCTGCTTCGATCCGCCATCACGAGTGGGTCACCAACGATTTCGATTGGCATATCGTTTCGTTGAGCACACAATTCGGTGAAGTTTTTGCCTGTCTTCAATATGAAATCAGCCCAAGTTGGCAATGGACGGAAGTTCCCACGGACATTGCCTCGTCGCCGGGCAGCGTCATTCTGTTTTAGCTTGCTTCCGGCGATCATCGATATCGCGTGAAAACACGTTGGCTCATCCAGTCAGTGTTTTCTGTTGCTTCGGTAAGACGCATTTTGACAGTGAATCGTTGCAGCGAAACTGCTCGCGCTGACTGACTGCGTTGCAAACGGCTCGTCCAGGGCATACGGTAAATCGCGAACTCGGTAACGATTTGCCAATCAAACGCGAAGGAGATTGCTGTGCGACGTAGCTTCCTATGCCTTTTCTGGAGTCTGATTTTCACGGTGGCGATTAGCGATGCCGCCGAACCCAATTTCTTCGTTGAACCGATCCGCACCGAGCTGCAGCGAGAGCAGATCTCGTCCCAATCTTCGGCCTATGCCATTGTCTACTGCAATCCTCTTGTAGCTGACGGCAAGCTGAACCTAGAGACGTTCGACACGGAAGCATTTGTCACGAAGCTTCAGCCGTTGTCGAATCCCGCCGCGTCTTTGTACCTGAAGTTGCGTTACGAGTTCAGCAATCAGCCCATATCGGATGAGTTGAAGGACCAGTTGAAATCCGAGTTGGTCGATTTGTGTCGTGACGCAGGGTTCAAGCATGTCCGTCCACGTGAATCCAGGACGAGTGCCAAATGGTCAGACGTTTGTGAGGCAGCAAAATTTGAGGAGCAAGATGAGGCTACCGAAGACGCGGTCGACAATGAATTGGTAACAGCATTTCCTATCCGCACGCGTCTTTCGAAGTTCGCCATTGCGAACGCCGATTGTATCATCGAAATCAAACGCCCCATCGATGGCAGGATGGTCACGTTCCCGACGGCTCTGTACGAAAAGGCCGGCGAAGCAGTCAGCAAACTGAAGCTAACATCCAAAGACCTGTTAATGTTCGATACTAGAAGTACTCGAGCTGGACGAGATCGGATGGAAGAATTCTTTTCGGGTCGCAAGCCGCCGCGTCCTTTTTTCCCGGGTGACAAATCGTTCGCCGTTCGACAAGCGAACTACAAGGCGTCGCCAGGCATGTTGTTGGCCATGG
>CAYQMZ010000364.1:2665-7733 GCA_964418725.1 uncultured Pirellulaceae bacterium | reverse complement strand
GGCGCGACGCGACCTACATCAATGGACGAATCCAAAGAGGCTTCATGGGCCTCGAGGATTTTTTGCGTGAGGTCGGGTGGTTGCTGGTCTCCCAACAACTCCTCAAGCAAGGCGTCGATGATAGGTTCACGTTCTTCACTCATTTGACATCTTCAGTTCGACACATTCGCGAAGCTTTTGCTTTGCGCGCTGCATCAAGTTTTTCGCCCCATGTTCTGTGATCTGTAGGTTTTTTGCTATTTCCGTTCGAGGCAACTTATCACGAAACCGCATTTCGAGCGCCCATCTGGCGCGGTCTGTTAGCTGGCCCAAGCAAGTCTGCAATTTTTCGATAGCTTCGCTTCCATCGTGTCGTGAGCTCATCCATTCGGACCAACTCTCATCGATCATTTCTAGTTCGTCCGTTACTACTTCTTTACCCGTCCGACGACGAGCCGAAATGAATCGGTGGTAGGCAACTCTTCTGAGGTAGGAGGCAGCTGCGGCTTTGCCATAGTATTCGAATGGCTTTCGAAGCACAGCTAGGAAGGTCTCTTGTGTGAGGTCGTCGGCCTCGTTTGGTTCACAGCCGAGGACCCGCAAGTACCGCCAAACACCGGTCTGGTGGTCCTCTATGAGTTGAGCTGGTTCGATCTCCGAAGAGAGCTTCAGCTCCTCACTATAAGAACGGGCGTCGTTGGACGATGTACTCACTTGGCAACAAAACCCACGAGGGAAACGAAGAGATTGTCTTGCAGCATACGCAATACTGTACTCGCCACCCAACAAAACCGAATAATCGATTCGCTGGCGCAGCGTTGGTTGCACCCCATAGCTACTAGAACATCCGCTACCAACCTAACAGACGTCAGGCTCTATTGCTGATTGTAACACAGCGTATCAAAGATCCGTGCTATCAAAGTAGGCGTGGATTGCCACCCTACGGCTGCAGATTTCGAGTCGGAACCAGCCGGTGGCTAGTTTTCCATGACTTCGGCTTCGCGGGACTTGGCCATTTCCGTCGCTTTGCCCTCGAATTTCTTGGTCAGATCCTGAATCTGATCCTTGATGTCGTCACGCTGATCTTCGCTGATCGTTTTGTCTTTTTCGGCCTTCTCAGCGTCTTTGTTGCCATCGCGCCGAATGTTGCGAATCGAGACCTTGGACTCTTCGGTCAACTCTTTGATCCGCGAAACCATCTTCTTTCGGACTTCGCCAGAGAGCGGCGGGATATTCAAACGAACAACACCACCATCGTTTTGCGGAGCCAAACCAAGGTCGCTGGCCACAATTGCTTTCTCGATGTCCTTGATCGTGCTTGGGTCGTACGGGCGAATAACGATTTGCTGAGGCTCGGGAGCCCCAATCGTGGCGATCTGCTTGATTGGCGTTGGTGATCCGTACACGTCGACCTTGATCGAATCGACTAGACCGGGAGTCGCACGTCCTGTCCGAATTCCGCCGAGCTGGTTCTTCAGAACTTCGATGGCTTTTTCCATCCGCTCTTCAGCATTCATCAAAATCTCGTCGGCAGACATAACTTCGCTCCGTGTGAGTCTATTCGTACGTAACTTTCAGCAGTCGTTTTCGCCGCGAGGACTTCGCAGCGTCCGTTGTGTGACTATGCCTTGGCTTCAGGAGATCCAACGGTACTGCTGATCAGCGTTCCGACGACCTCTCCATTCACTGCCTTTTGAATGTTGCCTTCCTTCTTGTAGTTGAACACAAGAATCGGCATGTTGTGTTCCGAGCACTGCGCAATCGCAGTCTGATCCATGACTCGCAAATTCTGCTCTTTCACGGTGTGGTAATCGAGTTTCGAGTACAGCACCGCGTGTGGGTTCTTTTCTGGATCCTCTGAATAGACGCCATCGACACGAGTAGCTTTGAAAACGATCTGCGCCTCGATCTCTAACGCCCGTTGTGCGGCCGCTGTATCAGTCGTCACAAATGGGCTACCAGTGCCTGCCGCCAAAATGACAATTCGTTTCTTTTCCAAATGTCGTTTTGCTCGGCGTCGAATGTAGGGCTCAGCCACCCCATCCATCTTGATCGCAGTCATCAGCCGCGTGTCACACCCGACATCTTCCAGAGCATCCTGCAGGGCCAATCCATTGATGACCGTCGCAAGCATACCCATGTAGTGGGCCGTTGCTTCTTGAATACTGCCGCTGGTTCCAACGAACTGACCGCCACGCAGGATGTTGCCGCCGCCGATGACGACGGCGATCTGGCAACCACCGTCGGACGCCTGCTTCACCTGCTTGGCGATGTCCACCACTTCGTCCATGGCGATGCCACGTTCTCCGGCTGGGGCAAAGCTCTCACCGGATAGCTTCAAAACGACTCGTTTGTATGGCTCTGACATTCGTGGACTCTAAGGATTGCTAAACAATTACGGTGTGGCGGTGATTTCGTTGCGACTAGACCTTAGCCGACGGATACTCTCTTGAACGCCACAACTTCAGCTCCATCGGCGAAGTCTTTGACTGCCGCCTCAACTGTCTTGCTGTCATCCAGCGCGAACAACTGACTCAACAGGCAGTGTTCTTGATCGAGCTGAGTATTGTCGGAGACGAAACGATCGAGCTTTCCGGGGATGATCTTGTCCCAAATCTTTTCCGGCTTGCCTTCTGACTTCAGCTGTTCCTTGATCGCTTCCTCAGCCGCCGCCAACGCTTCTTCCGTCAGTTGCAACTTGCTTCCGAATTGAGGAACCGTCTTGATCGGCTTACCAAGATTCTCTCGTTCGTTGGTTTCGTTCTCGGCACGAATCTGAGCTTGCAGAGATTCTGTTTCCTTCTCGACAAACGACAACTCAAATTCCTCAGGGCGAAGAATCGATGGCTTCATCGCTGCGATGTGCATTGCAACACTGCGGAAGAACTGACCGGCTTGGTCGTTGCCACCATCGTTGTAAGACACCAACACGCCAATCTTGCTGCCGGCGTGGATGTACGAAGTGATGTTGTCACCTTCCACTACTTGGTAGTCGGAGACTTCGATCTTTTCACCGATCGTGCCCGTCTTTTCAACCAGCTTTTCCGAGACAGGTGAACCGTCCAGCTCAAGAGCCAACAGGTCTTCTTTTGTAGCTGGGAAATTCTTGATCGCCAGATCACCGATCGTGCCCGCGAACGCGATGAAATCTTCGTTCTTTGCAACGAAGTCAGTCTCGCAACTCACAGCCAACACAACGGCCTTATTGCCCTCAGTCTTGGCAACGACAACACCCTCGTTGGCCTCACGATCCGCTCGCTTCGCCGCAACCTTTTGGCCTTTCTTGCGCAAAAAGTCCAACGCGCCTTCGTAATCTCCACCAGATTCCTTCAAGGCATCCTTGCAGTCCATCATTCCGGCGCCGGTGGCCTTTCGCAGTGCAGCCACATCTTTCGCTGAAATAGCCATTTTGTTTCATACTCCGGGCAAATTGCCCTTAGGGATCGACAGGGTTCAGTTGACCAAAGCGACAACATACCGGGATTATCGGTTCGTTGTAAACTCTATCCGAGCCTATAAGACGGGGTATTTGAGAAGAATTCGAACCCAAAGTCACACCGGGGCCACGCTGAATCCCCATCGATTCGACCAAGGCGCTGGCAAGCTCAGTTGGTGCGAAATCTAGCCACTGGAGTCCGCCTTAGCTTGAGCGGCCGCCAAGCGTACGACGAACTAGAGCCAGCGTCAGCAACAAGCAGAGTTGCGAGGCCGTGAATCCGTCCGGTTCAGGAACGGCAGCAACACTCACTTCCACTGGTGTGAATGACTCTCCAAAGTTCCGCGACAGCAAGAGAAAGTCGCCGAAGGTTACGTCATTGTCGCCATCAAAATCACCGCGGGCCCAGCCCACATCTCCTTCTCCATAGGATCGGGCCAGCACCAGGAAGTCTTCGAAACCAACCTGACCGTCCAGGTTGGCGTCACCAACCAACGTGCCAGCTTCATTGAGAAGCTGATCGAAATCAGAATGCGTGACTGAGCCATTGCCGGTCAGATCGTAGTGGCAGGAGTTGAATTGGCTGTCGTTGATTGCCTCTAACAATTCGTCCAACTCTTCCGAGGTAATCTCGCCGTCGCCATTAAAGTCGCCAGGCTCAGGCTCGAAGTCAGCCAGACTTCGCAATTGATCAGCGTAGTCAAACAGCTCGGCATGAAAGCTGGAACCGCCCAACACAGCGGTGTCCGTTCGCAGTGGTTGCTTCTCCTTCAAACCGACCGCGTGAATCATGCCAACCAGCTCCCAGACTCCTCCGTTCTTTTGGAAAACCGCACCGCCGGAGTCACCTCGTACGGCCTGAGCACTCGACGCCACGATGGGCCCTGGTGACAGGAAGTCCGTTTGAAACGACGACACATCTCCCTTGCCGGAATCAGCTTCAAAGTTATTCGCCGTGACCCGGCTCGTGCCCCAACGAACCGTCCTCGTATCCTGGGTGAAGTAGCCAGACTCGTTTCCGTCACTCTCGCTTGCAACCAACGTCCAAACGTCGTTGTTTTCGCCGGCGACCACCTCGCGGAACCAGTGAGACAAATCGACAGCCCGGTCGCGCCCGCCGCCCACTAGCATCACATCGGTATTCACGGAAACGGACCGACAGCCAAGCCGAAGCGACGGCAAACCCGGGTCGTCCTCCAACCGTAACAACGTAAGGTCCGTAGACGGCGTCAAATCCGAGTCGTGGTCGTTGTCTAATCGAATCGTTTGGTCGACGATGTTTGGGTACTCAACACCATCGAACGTAACGGCGCCGACGCCCACATGAGTTGCTGTCAGCACCCACCGATTCCCTAAGTAGATCGCACTGCCCGCGTTCAGAATTCCAACGTTGGCGAATCCCGGGTCATCTTGTGGAGCTTCCGTGTTCTCGGATCCGTTGTCGCTGTTTAACACAACGGCATTCACGGTTTGCCCGTGTAACAGCACTCCGCAAAGCAAGAGACTCCATGCGATTCGTGATTGCAGCATCAACCTATCCATTCCAAAAGATTCCGACCAACTCCATCGTATCGCGCTGAACTGGAATTAGCAGCTAATTTGGCCGCCAGTGGTGGAAAACAGAAAAGTGCGTGAAACACCCAACCCAAACGT
>CAYQMZ010000364.1:0-2655 GCA_964418725.1 uncultured Pirellulaceae bacterium | reverse complement strand
GTGGTGCAGATCGCATCGAGTCGCGAATCTAGAGCCATACGTAAGCAAACGTAGGCGCAAAAACGAAGCCCAAGCGAATAACGCATGGGCTTGTTTGAACTGACTACGGCTGGGACTAAGCTTCCTTAGCCGCCTCGGCCTTTTCTGCTGGCTTTGGAGCGTCCTTGGCTTGCTTTGTTGCAGCCGCTGCCTTGCCCTCGATGATCGCGTCAGCAAGTTGCTTAACGATGATCTCGATCGAGCGAAGACCGTCGTCGTTGCCTGGAATCGGCAAGTCGACCGTATCTGGATCGCAGTCGGTATCAATCAAAGCCAGGGTGATGATGCCAAGCTTCTTGGCTTCCTTGATGGCATTCTTTTCCTTCTTAGGATCAATGACCACCAAACACTCAGGTAACCGGTTCATCGTCCGCATCCTTCGGTATTCGCGATTTAGCGCTGATTGAGCCTTCTTGGAATAGCTGGCCAATTCATCGCCACCGCGAATTGCCTCCAACTCTTCAAGTCGCCCCAAACGATCACGAATGGTTTTGAAATTGGTAAGGGTGCCACCGAGCCAACGATCACTCACGAATGGCATACCGCAACGAAGCGACTCGCGTTCAATGGTTTCGCCAGCTTGGCGTTTCGTCCCCGTGAAGAGGATTTGACCATTGTTCGAAGCGACCTGTCGAAGGTAACGCTTTGCACGCAGCAATCCGCGAATTGTTTCGCGGACATCAATGATGTGAATCAGGTTCTTGCGAGCGTAGATATATGGAGCCATTTTCGGGTTCCAATGACTCGCTCGGTGACCGTAGTGAACCCCTGCTCCAATGAGCTGCTCTGCTAAGGACTCTGCCACGTGTAGATCCTGTCGAAGTGAATGTGAGAAAATGTGAACGTAGACCGACGCTAGCCGGTCACGGGAATCCAAGAATGTATCAGATGCTTGAAAAGACCGTCAATCCGCGACAGGCAAAACTGCGGCCCAATGAGGCATTTACAGCAAATTCCTGGGTACATCCAAGCCCATCGATGAGTTGTCTAGATATCAAATCGCCCTTTCGGCGGTAAACCCGAACCGTTAAAACCCGCAGAAAACTGGGGGAAAAACGATTCCATTGGTAAGATGCATCGATTAATTTGAATGCATCGATTACTCATCTTGCGACTACATCTGGGATACTGGGGCCGCTAGTGATTCAGAACAACTTGAACGCCAAGGGGCAAAATTGCTTCTTCGTGTTCGACAATTTACTCGGTGATTCGAACTGGGCACGGCAAATACGCCGTCGAATCAGCCAACCGTCATCTTATCGTTACAACGCTTTCGTCTCCGGTCCATCTGGAAGCGGCAAGCGTCTCATCGCTCGGTCACTGCACGAACACGGCCCACGCAGTGCGAAGCCATTCATTCCCGTCGATTGTGCGACACTTCCGGGAATTTTGTTTCAAGGCCAGATGTTCGGCCAAATGCATCGCGAAACGACAACGCTAGGTTGTGTACGCGCCGCCGATGGTGGAACACTCTATTTGGCGAATGTGGATCGATTGAGTTTGGATCAACAGGAAGACCTCTTCCACGTCCTCGAAACCAAAACCGTAACGCCCGTCCGCAGCAACCAATCATTCGCCGTAGACGTTCGCGTTGTCGCTAGTTCTTGCAAGAACCTAGACGAAGCGGTCCGCGAAGGTCGATTCCGTGCGGATCTATTCACGCGACTGAGTGTACTAACATTCGAAACCAAGTCGCTTGCGGAGCGGTTGGACGACGTCGAAAAGATCGCCAACCACCTAGTCGCCAAACTGACCTTCGAACGCGGAATGCAAATGAAATGCTTGTCTCGCGACGCGTTGGATCTGTTGTGTGCTTACGACTGGCCCGGCAACGTTCGCGAGTTGCGAGACACCCTAGACAACGCAGTCTGCACCTCCGAAGGCGAAATCGTCAGAGCACACCACCTGGATGTGGAACTCAACGAGCTTCGCGCTGCCTGGGAGACTCTGGCAGATCTGGAAGCCAAACACATTCGCGACACGCTTGCCATTAGTTGCGGCGACATCGACCGCGCGGCAGCGCTGCTCGGAATTGACCGCGGTGAACTGGAACGCAAACTGAATCGAATGTCGGACGAAAGCTAACGTTAACCGCATAACCAACCAACTCACAAAGGGGCGTGTTGATTCAGCACGCCCCTTTTCTTTTGTTGGTTTAACCGATGGATCGGCCGCGTCGCGATGACCTATACGGTCGACGTCGCAACTCGCTGAGCTTTCTCGATTCCATCAGCCGAGGCAATGACGACCACGCCGTTTTCAGTGACGGTGAAGCCTCGCTTACGATCTTCGTCCGCGTCGTAGCCAATCACGGATCCGGGCGGAATCTGGACTCGCTTATCGACAATCGCATTTCGAATCTTCGCGTGACGGCCAATGCTCACGCCGTCGAACAGAATGGATCCTTCAACAAACGAATAGCTGTTCACTTTGACGTTGTTGCCGATCACAGATCGTTCGACTTCACCACCCGACAAGATGGATCCCTGGCACACGATGCTGTTCACCGCGTGTCCGACGCGATCACTTTCGCGCTGACTGTGAACGAACTTCGGCGGCGGTAGATTGCGATGGAAAGTCCGAATCGGCCAATCGTCGTCATACATATTCAGTTGC
>CAYQMZ010000363.1:0-7734 GCA_964418725.1 uncultured Pirellulaceae bacterium | reverse complement strand
AGCTCAATGAGCGCCGCCGTATTGGCGTCGACAACAGCCCCAACCCGCGGAGTACGCGAACCTGGCACGCCCGTCCTGAACGCCATCGCCCTTCGCATGAAAGCCGGAAAGACTACCGCGATCGTCGGTGCGACAGGTTCCGGAAAAAGCACGATCGTGAAATTGCTGCTGCGATTCTACGATGTGAATCATGGAACGATCTCAATCGATGGCGTTGATATCCGCCGAGCTCACTTGCACGATGTCAGAAATTCAATTGGCTTGGTAAGTCAGGACGTTTTCTTATTCCATGGCACCGTCCGTGAGAACATCGCTTATGGAAACCCCAAGGCGACGCAGGCCGAGATCGAAGCGGCCGCGAAAGCTGCCGAGGCACATCAATTCATCTGCGACTTAGAAAGCGGCTATGACACCGTCGTCGGCGAGCGAGGGCAAAAGCTATCCGGTGGCCAAAGGCAACGCATTGCGATCGCGCGAGCTGTGTTGAAGGATCCACCGATATTGGTTTTGGATGAGGCGACGTCGGCCGTTGATAATGAGACGGAGGCAGCTATCCAAAGGTCACTGGATCGCATCGCAGTCGGGCGCACCACCGTCGTTATCGCTCACCGACTATCCACCATTCGTAATGCCGACCAGATCTTCGTGCTTGACGGTGGTGTACTCGCCGAATCCGGCACGCACGACGAGCTTATCCAAAATGGCTCGATCTACTCCCGACTTTGGAATGTGCAAACGGGAACCAAGATAGCCGAGCATTCTTAGCTGCCAGCAGTGCATCAATGAACGCTGAGCGATACCTGATGAGATTGCGGCTCCCAGTCCTCGGGAAGCCGGCTCGTGAAATCGTCGGACAGTTCCAAGTATGCCGCAAGCGGGTCGCTTGGGCCGAACGACAAACGAAAGCTATGCCCCTCCATAGCCTTTCGTAGTTGGCTGGATGTCGAGTCGGGAAGCACGTCCAGCAGGCGGTGTTCGTACTCTCGGTATAGGGAATTCATGAGTTCGACGAAATGTATGAGCTTCCCCTTCGCCACATCCTCTTCCACTTCAGCGATGGCGGACCGCTGACCGGCGTCGATGAACGAGCGCATGTATGCTCCATGACAGAGTGCACCAATTGCACCGTACACCATGAATTCGCGGCGTTCGAATTCGGATAGAAGTAGGTACTTTTGCTCCAGCGAAATAATCTCATCCAGCTCGGACCAGATGTGCCAGTACGGACTTGGAGCCGGCCCGTCGAATTCATCGAAGTGCACGATACTCCATTCGGTCAGTGCGATCTGTGCTTCCTGATCAAGATCGTCACCAAGAGCGAAAAAGCAACCGCGGAAGATTCCGCCGCTTCCGAATAGCTCGTATTCGTCACGCGGCAAAACACGTCGGCCATCCGAGTTACCATATCTCGTGCATAGCTGCCGAACTGTAAAGTCAATTCCATTGTCGCGACTTGGCTCTCGCCGAACCAAACAATCGACAGCCTGATGCATTCGAGGCGGGATATCGCCGACAAGAATGGTCCTCAACCGCATCTGAATGTCTCGCAATTCAGATTCTTCGAATCCAGAAACGCCGCTGGAAAACTCGCGATCGAAATCCCTCCTCAACTCGCGAGCAACAGACACACTCTGCGCGGACACGTCCAGCAGAGACGCTGACGCTCCGTAGGCTATCGCATCCAAGGCACCCACCGCTTGGACCTCCGCATCCACCGCCAGCGTCGACAGAACCTCACGCTGTTGGCCGGTCAAGAGATCCCAGAACTCACCGTTCATTTTCTTCGTCGTGGAAAGTTCGCCGGCCGTGTACCAATCATCAAGCTGCCGGACAACCGGATCGCTCCAAAGGCTGGTGACACTGTAGTAAAGGCTTTCGAAGCCAGGTGCACAGTGATTTGCCCCGCGTTTCAGCACCTGCTTGTCAACCATCTCCAGTCGAATCTCTTCACGGTCGAACATACCACGTAGGCTGCGGGACTGGGCATCTGTGTATGCGAGACTCTCTCGCCACGTCTCACTCTGGTCCAAATAGCTCACAAGAGAGTGCGAAATCCTTCTCCGAGTTTCTAGCTCCCTTTTCTCGGCGTCGTCCAATGTGGTGAATTCAAGTGGCAGCCGTCCCGCGCCGAGTACCTCAGATGATCGAAACTGTTGCCCAACCGGAACTGCCACAACTTCTTCTATAGAAGCGGCGTTGGGTCTTTGCGCGTGTTGTTTTGAAGACGAGCTCTTCAGCAGCCTGTTTGCGCCGACTGCAAAGAACGCAAAGACGACCAATGCACAGAGAGTCATTAACGGGACCGAATACCGCTGCGTGATGCTTGGCGTGTCACCATGCACGATCGACTCATGTGCAGTCTCCAGCAACCGCAAAGCCGCTTCCGCGTTAGGCGGGCGTCGCAGCGGGTCCTTACGCAGAAGGCGATCGACAACATCGGACACGGGTTGGCAATGGCTACCCTGCGGCAGCAGCGTGCTGAGCTTTCGATGTGGATAGTTTCCGATACGGTTCAGCGTCGACATTACACTCTTCGACGCGAATGGAGACTCACCGCAACACATGTAGTAGATGACGCTGCCCAAACTGAATAAGTCGGTGCGTTCGTTTACGTCCTGACCATCCGCCTGCTCCGGAGACATATACTGCGGCGTCCCTGCGACGGTGCCGGGCCTCGTCAAAGTAATGTCGCCACTCGACTGAGCTAATCCAAAATCGGAGACAACAACGCGACCATCAGGCATGTCAGCCAGCAGGATGTTCGAAGGCTTGATGTCGCGATGAACCAAGCCAAGTCGATGCGCCGCATGGAGGCCCTTACAAATCTGAATACCAAACTGAACGGCCTTACATGGCTCCATCGGACCGTGCTCACGAACGTACTGTTCAAGCGACTGCCCATCCACAAACTCCATCACCAGGTAGCAGAGATCTCTTCCAATGACGATGTCATAGATCCCAACCACATTTTCATGGACGACGTTAGCTGTAGACTTGGCTTCTCGAGCAAACCGCTTTCGAGCCGTCGCAATTTGCGTGAGGTGGGGAGCCAGAATCTTTACCGCGACTTGGCGCCCCAACTCTTCATCGTCAGCGAGCAGTACGGTCCCGTTACCTCCAGAACCAAGCACCCGCTTGACTAGGTATCGTTGACTAAGACGACCAAGCCCCAGTGATTCTTCAACTGGATCCAAATAGCCCAACGACGGAGCCTCGACTACTTCGGCAGCGTCTTCGACATCAGCCAACTCTTCCACAACGTTTTCCAACCAGTGCCCTACCCCACTGATCTCTTCAAGTAGGTCACGACAAACCGGACACTCATAAATGTGCTCCAGCCGCTTGGCTGAATGTCTGGATTGCCATTCAGCGTTGGGCATTTCGACCAACTCGCGAAGTTCATCTGGGGAGAAATGTGCCATAGAGTGCGAGGAAGACTCAGGTTCTTCGAATCGAAATCGGAGGGCTAGGCTGACAGGACATCGACGTGCGGAGGCTGCCGGCATTCTACTTCTGCCGCTCGAAAATTACAGTACGCAAATACTTTCATTTCCAAGGCGAATCACTCCGCGACACCGAATCGGGGCACAACGACTGGGGGGCAACCTGCCCCAACAATCAAACGGCGCAATCTCGGATCAAGCAGGCAGTAGCTTCATTCGCGCGAATGAAGTGAAACACGCACCGCGGCCAGAGGATCCTCGCATGTGCCTCACATCACATTACATTACAAATCTCGCTAAGTCGCATTCAGGCATCGCTCGTAGCTTTACCGGACCAGTTGAACGCCCGATTGAATTCACGAGGAAACGCGACCGCAATCCGCCTAGGTGCATCACCGTAGAAAAAGCGGTCGCAGACCAACCAGTCGAGTTAGAAGCACTCTACTCTTCGCCGGAAAGCTGCCAGACATCTGAGTTAAGCCACGCCTCAAGCTCCAGATCGTTGTGTGCTCGATCACGATCCGAATCCATCCCAAACGGCCTCGGCGGCGTAATGAAAACAGCAGAACGCGTCTCCAGCCCCGATTCGTCACTGGCAATCAGATTCACCACAAAGTGACGGTTCTCTCGATACGCCTCATGGACATCGCCAAGAAACCGCAGCGACAAGCCGTCTTCTTCAAACTTAAACAACTGCTCGTCGTCATGCCCCATGCGGTATCGCACGGGCCCACCTTCCGGATCGACTGCCACTGGCGTGACAACCTTGCCAGAAAAGTCCATCGCTTGAATCATCGACGCTTGGTCGAACTCGGGAGGCTCATCAACATCCACCAAACAGACGATGATGTACTGCTCCGTTGGAGAGATCTCGCCATCTGGCTTGTGCTCAACGACGCGTATGATTGTTTCCGCCTGAGTCTCGTAATCCAGCGGCTTCACGAAACTAAGTACGGCGTCGGTCAACATTTCGAGATTTTCATCCACGAACTGCCAGTTCGACGAATTGCTGCGCACAACCTTCGCAATGCGTCTCGAGTTTTCAGGCAGATAAACGCGCAGCGGCCCATCCTGGATCGGCACCTGCACGACAGGAAGGTCATGACTCCTTTTCATATCTGCTTCAATATTCGCAAGCGACAATTCATAGTCGCCTCGCTTCGCATCGGGAAACGCGCTGGCTGGAAAAGCGAAGCAGCCATGAATCGTGTCCTCCGCCTCACACGCTCGCATCCTCGTCGAAATCACGCTATCACTACTGATCTCAACCGTCTCTCGCGTGCTGTTGAACCACGCATGAATGGCGTGTGGCTCTACTGACTCGGGCGGATGGATCTTAAGTTCGACCGCCTCAATTGGCTTCTGCCAACCTGAACCAATAACAGTATATTCCCACAACCCCACACCGCCGTAGCACTGCACTTCGTCACGCAATACATATTCGATATCGAAACTGCGAGACTCCTGATTGGCGTAACACCACCAGATGACTTTTTGGATTCCGCGAGCGTGCTTCTGCAGGTCGCAGGTGCCGACTCGAGTCGAACTTTCCGGCTCGTAATCACCGTGCACAGCATCGTGGACCCTGATGTCTTCGATAATGCCAGAACGGAACGTCAACGTGAAGTAATCGCATGAACCTAAAAAGTCCAAGGTCAAGCGTTGCTTCACCTTGGCGGATCCATCAGGACGCAACCAAATCTCTTTGTCAATCAATTTAACGAGGAATTGAGCGCCCTTCTTTGCCGTAGGAGACGCGACCTTGGGAGTGGGAGCCGCGACCTTGGGAGCAACTGCCGACGTCGAATCTTCGACTGGCGGCGGGCTCGGAATCGCGACAATACACAGCGCAATTCCGAGAATGAATGTCCCCAACAAAACTGCGTTGAACACCTTCCTGGCCAGCTTACGATGAGCGTCACGAAGGGCAACTTGCTCAGCGGCACGCTCCGTTGCGACCAAGCTTGTACCTGGAGCGGGATCGCCTTTGTGATCTCTAAGCAAACGAAGGCGAGCAACCGCATCTTTGGCAGATTGAATCCGCCGGTCCGGCGCTTTGCGAAGTAGCTCGTCGACAAAACGGCTCAAGCGAGCATCCGTCGAGGTTCCGTTCAAGTAGCTAACAAGTGTCTCGTGGCGACAGTTCCCAATCTTATTGAGCGTTGCGATCACGCCGTTGGCGGCAAACGGTGACCTTGCCGCCAGCATGAAATACAAAACCGATCCTACGCTGAACAGATCCGATCTCTCGTCGACGGCGTGCCCCTCGACCTGCTCCGGCGACATGTACTGAGGTGTCCCGGCAACGGTTCCCGATTTGGTGAGGCTCGCGTCATCGGCGGTCCGAACCAGCCCAAAATCACAGAGAATGGCTCGGTTCGTCGAATCCTCCAGCAACACATTCGACGGCTTGATGTCGCGATGAATTAGTCCCGCTCGATGTGCCTCGGACAGTCCCTCACAGATATTCAGGGCGATTTGGATGGCGTCTTTGACATCCAGCGGTCCTTCTCTTCCTACCCGTTGCTTCAGGGATTCCCCCCCAATGTATTCCATCACAAGGAACGAAACGTCATCGCTGATAACAACATCGTGAATACCGATCACGTGCCCGTGCGTCACGGCCGCCGTCGCTCTGGCTTCTCGCTCGAAACGTTCTCTTGCCGCGGCAGATTGGTTTAATGCCGGCGAAAGCACCTTGATCGCAACCAAACGATTTAGCTTCGGATCTCTGGCCCGCAACACAACTCCGCTGCCACCACGCCCCAAGACTTTCTCGACATCATATCGATCTCGCGGCCGGACACGGCTCCAAGAACGAAAGACGAATAGTCTCTGTACACACTGCTACGTCCAGAGCCAACCGAGTGGCGTCTTCTGGCCCCGCGACAGCAAACTCGCCAGTGGTGTTCCAAGCTCGGTATTCAGCTACGAATTGCTCTAGCCACTCACCTTCACCGCAACACGACCGAAGCGTACCTAGACACTCTTCACACTCACCAAGATGCGGACAGCTGCCAAGAATGGCAACGTCATCTTCGTCATCGTCTAGCAGCCGATGAATTTCGTGAGCGGACAAGTGACTCATTAGCGTTCAGAAAAGTCTGATTTCTTCGCAACATGAACGATAGAAACGACCCCAAATATCAAAAGTGCATCGACGACCCGACTTCTGTTTTGAGCTTCTTCACTCCACAGAAATCACTCTGCTTCGAACGTCTGGATGTGCTCTCGCAGTCTCTTAATCACGCGACTCCGCGCGACGTATACCTGGTCTCTCGTTAGTCCGGTCGTCTCAGCAACTTGCGCCACCGACTGGTTTTCAATGCTGGAGAGCTGAAACGCCAACCACGTCTTTGGCTTCACCTGCTCTTGAACCTGTTCGGCAGCCCAACGAAAGACCATCCGGCGGTACTCAGTTTCCTCTTCCTCGCAAGGCTTCCAGTCTTGCATCGAAAGAATGTCATCCAATTCGGCCCAGTCACCGAACTGCTTCTCCTGGCTGTTCTTCCGAAATCGCTTGAGCAGTTGAAACTTCGCAATTCGAAATAACCACGTCCGAAACTTGGCACGCCCCTGATCCGGCTTCCACTTAGAAACCGCGTTGGCAACACCGACAAGCACGTCCTGGACAAGCTCCCGCGCATCTGCATCCTGCAAACCTCGCCGCCTTGCGTATCGGTAGATGAAGGGCTCGTAGATCTCCACGAATTCATCCCACGCTTCCCCGTCGACATTGTCGGCGAGTCGCAAGATGAGACTCGATCTTGTATCGGGGATCTGTTGCATTGCTGATGACCGGAGGTTTGGTGGACCTCCAACACTGTAGCTTTCAAACGCCTCGCGGTTCGAGTGGCCAACTCAAAAAACATGCGGGGCGGTCGTTCGCGGTTGAAATCTGAAACGCCAGAGTTGGCTTGCACACCATCGTCTCACATCGGGTGGAGTTTTCCACACCCATGTTGTGAAACGTAAACCTCAATTGCGGGACAGAAAAAATTCAACATGCGTGCAAGATTTCCAATGATGACGGTAGGGAATAGTGCGGACGTCCGCCAACCACATTTTCCCAACTGTATTCCCCACCATTTTGAACGTGTCACAAACACCCACCGTCGAGCACGAGTCATCGACAGTTCAACTTCGCCTTCGAGCCCCCAAGGCACGGACAACGCCGTCATGGAAACGCACGATGGACGTCGCTGGTGCCGTCGTTCTTGGAATCCTTTCCGCGCCGCTATTGCTATTGCTTGCGGCGTACATCAAGTCTGTCTCAAAGGGGCCGGTCATC
>CAYQMZ010000362.1:0-7745 GCA_964418725.1 uncultured Pirellulaceae bacterium | reverse complement strand
CAGCTCGACGGATCCCATATGCGATGCCATCACTAGCGCAGAAACAGGCGAAGGTGTTCAATCGCTGCTGTCGGCAATCATCGCTCGTCTAGTACCGATCATGCCGGAGCCTGGCGAAGGTGTGCCTCTAGCGGAAGTTGACCAATCGACCCTTTTTGAGATTCGTGACCTTCTAAGTGCGGATGCAGCTGGAAACATGAACTCAGCCCGCGATCTATTGAAGCAATTGCTATCTCGTCATTGATATCGCTTGGCTTCTTTTCTAACAGCGTACGCTGCTTCGACGCGAAAGTGATGCTAACGCTAGCTGTACGTCATCAGCTCGATGCGAAAAACCGTTAGCTTTCGATACTTCTTCCTAGATTTCACAGTCCGAATGACCGATTCCTAGATCGTGTCGTGAGCTGTTTTCACGTGCGCGCATCGATGCATGCTTTCGATGTGTGAAACGCTGATTGGAGGATGTCGTTATGTCACTCGCTTCGAATCGTCTCGTACAACTCTCATTGTTGGTCGCTGTCTCGTTACCAAGCAACGCCTTGGCTTGGCAGTTCCGAGATCTCGACAAGCCGGCACCCACTTCGCCGATTGACCTGTCAGTGCCAACAACTGATGAGGAAACCTCCGGTGATATGGACTTGATTGAGTTGGTTCCGACCAAGCAATCGTTCTCCAGTCCTGTAGCTCCCATCGTGAACGCACCACGCGAGCCGAAATCGGTCGTGCAGCAGCCAAAGCAGACTGCAAAGCCCGAATCGTTGGAGTTGGCACCGATTCCGGATCCCAGCAGCGAACCGTTGCCTGATCCTGAGCCGGTCAAAGGCAGTCAGCCAACACCCACTAAGCTGGTACCGAAGCCTCAACCGATCAGTCCAACCGCAAATACGCCTAAGACAATCGAACCAGTCGCCAAAACGCCCAAGCTGACGGCGGCTGCACCACGTTTGCAAGCGACTCCGCAAAGTCGCAACCCTCTGCTGATCTTCAAAGAGGGGATGTCGCCCAAAGGACCTCGCGAAGGCATCTTTGCGGCACAATTCAATGGTATTGAAGTCGGCGTTGCCAAAGAAAAGGATCTGTTCGAAAACTGGGGCGAACCCGTAAGGACACTCGACAACGACAATGAAGTCACGCACATTTTCCGAGTGCCTTCGTTCCGACAAGTCGACGTCACGGTCGCTTCCGGCAAGGTAAAAGGCATTCTGGTTCACTTGCTGGAACCACGTGAAGCTGACTTCGTTGCGAAACAACTGGACATTGATCAGTTCAAGGAAGTCCTAATCCCTGATGAGTATGGCGAAGTTCTTGGCCAGGCTTATCCCGAACGCGGACTGCTGTTTAGCTACGTCGAAGACGCGGATCCCGACTCCTTGTTGGTTTCGGCCATCATGATCGAACCCATCTCTGCTGAGATGTTTCGACTGCGGGCACAGTACGACTTCCAACACAACTATCAACAGTGCTTGACCGACCTCGAGGAAGCAATTCGCATCGATCCAATGGATGCGGACTCCTACTGGTTGCGTGCTGAGTACCTGGATGCATCTGGGCAGACGCGCGAAGCGTTGAAGTCAGCTCAAAAAGCGATCCGTTTGAAACCAGCCAACGCCGTGTTCCGACTGACTCGTGGTCGCCTGTTCGCGAAGACAAATCGCTTGAAGCAAGGCATCGACGAAGTTGAATCCGTCATCGAAGAAATTGAGATGAAGGATGAAATCGCTGGTCGAGCCCATAACCTGCTGGGTGATCTGCTGGCCATTGGCCCCGATGCCGACCATCAGATGGCTTTGAAACATCACTTGAAAGCCATCGATTACAGTAGCAACGTTGTCGACGATCGTCGATTTGCAATTCGTCGACTGGCAAAACATACGCTTGTCAGTGCACATATGTCAGTCGCTCGTGACATCGCCATGGGCAACTTCCAGCGTCAACAGGAAGTGGTTCCAAAATGGCTTCTCCGCGCGACGGACTTAGCGGACGAGTTCATCGCCGATGATCAGGGTGACGAACTGCTGCAAATGGAAATCTTCCGTGACACGTTGGCGTCGTACGCGGAGCTGCAGCAAGGCCACTTCGAAGCGGCCATTGCAACGGAAGAAGCCGTGACGACCGGTCGCGACATGATCTCGCGAGCCAGCGACGGGCTCTACAAAACACAGATCGAACGACTTCTTGCGGAAACATTGCTGCACGCTGCCAAGATTCATCGAACTCGGGGCAAGCATGTCTCTGCATTGCAGTTTGCTACCACTGCGCTCGCTTTACTGGACAATTCCAAGAGTGACTGGGAAGAGACCTCGCACGACAACTACCTAGAAGGTCAGCTGCAGTTCGTCGTCGGTTCGATCCATGCCATCAAGGATGTAGACCATGAGGAAGCGATCGCGTGGTACAAGAAAGCCCGACACCTGTTCGTAGGCTCGAATTTCGCGTCGCCCCTGTATTCCGATCGAAATCATGGCGAGATGTACGTCAGCATGGGTCTATCCTTTTGGGAAGACAACGATCGCAACAAGGGCATTCGTTTAACGCAGACGGGTGCCGAATTGATGAAAGACGCAGTGGAATCAGGTTCGCTTCAACTACGAGCGATGGCCGTACCATACGGCAACCTGGCCACGATGCACAATCGACTTGGCGACACAAAGAAGTCTGACCAGTATGCTAAACTAGTCGCCAAAGTCGAAGAACTGACCAAGAAGAAACGCTAAGTCCAAGGCTGGTTCGCACTGCTTGCTGGCGTTACCTCAAGCAGTGTTTCGGATCGCCAAATTACCGGGCATCGTATGGAACGAACTGGCTTGCGTCACAAGCCGGCTTGCTTCGAACTTCGTCAGCTAGGTTGAGTATTCTTGGTCACTTCGAATACACGATTCCTCGGCAACTCCGGTAACTTTCGGATCCATACCAATGTTCGGTCGATTGGTCCTACTGTTCGTATCAATACCGTTGATCGAACTGTACTTGCTGCTCAAGGTCAATGAGCTCACCGGGTCCGCGATCACCACTATCGGGCTGATCCTGTTTACCGGCGTTTTGGGTGCTTGGTTGGCGAAGCAACAAGGCTTGAGCACCTTGATGAAAATCCAACGTGCTATGGGTGAGGGTCGTATGCCTGCCACCGAGCTGGTGGATGGTGGGATGATCCTCTTCGCTGGTGCGTTGTTGCTGACGCCTGGCGTACTAACGGATGCGTTTGGGTTTTCCCTGCTGATACCTCCTTGTCGCGCCGTCTATCGTCGATTGCTCAAACGATGGTTTCCAAAGCCGAACATTCAATTCCATGCAACGGGCTTCCCTGGCGGACCGTTCGGACAGGAAGCCACTGACAACGACGATCCCAACGTTGTGGACGGAAGCGTCAATCCTTACCAGTCACCCGAGAAACCACAGTTGCCAAAGTAGCTGGCCGTTACGTTCAAGCTTCACTGTCGGTAATCAAAAAAAGCCGCCCTACCGCCAATGGCGATAGAACGGCTTGTATTGTGACCATCGACTGCTAGTTCTATACGTCGAGGTTCTTCACCTCTAGCGCGTGCTTCTCAATGAACTCCCGTCGTGGTTCAACTTTGTCACCCATCAGTACGCGGAACATCTCATCGGCAGCACCCGCGTCCTGCATCGTGACCTGAAGCAACGTTCGGTTTTCTGGATCAAGCGTCGTCTCGCGAAGCTCCTCGGCGTTCATCTCACCCAGTCCCTTAAAGCGAGTAATCGTCAATCCTTTTTCGCCGGCTGCCCGGATGGCGGGCAGCAAGCCTCGCATGTCTTCCAACGGGGTTTCGTTCTCACCGCGTCGCAGAACGTATCGAGGTTCTTCGATTCCCGTGCGATCCTGGGGAATCAATGCCTCAATATCAAAGTTCAACTTCTTCAATTCAGCCAAACCCGAATTGATGGTGCGAACTTCATGTAACTCGATAATTCGAACCTTAGGCTTTTGTTCTTCGGCTTCGGCGTCGCCGTCTTCTTCCTCTTCCGAATCAGGTCCGATTTGGCCACCCTTTTCGGCTAAGAACTTATCGAGTTCCTCACGGTTGTGGATCCAAAAGTCCTCGTGATCAACGAAGACGTGAAAGACGGGAAGGCTTCCCGTTTCCAGGTTACCACGGTCCGCATGAGCTCGCAGAGGAATCCCACGACGCTCGAGAACGTTGATTGCGTCCTCTAGTCCAGACATGACAGAACAGAGCTGACGAATCTCTTCGTCTTTGATCAATCGACCATCGCCGGCGTCGAATTCGGAATCGCCCAAACCCTTCTCCAACATCTGGCCACGCATCTCTTCGTCGGTCTGTACGTAGTAGCGTTTCTTGCGTTGCATCACTCGATACAGTGGCGGCTGAGCTACATACACGTAACCCTTCGACACCAACTCGTACATCTGGCGATAGAAGAAACACAGTAACAGCGTTCGAATGTGTGAACCGTCCACATCCGCGTCCGTCATGATGATGATCTTGCTGTAACGTCGCTTCGACATGTCTTGCTCTTCGCCAATGCCGACGCCGATCGCTTGAATCATCGATCGAACTTCTTCATTGCTTAGAACCTTGTCTTCGCGATGTTTGTAGGCGTTGATGATCTTGCCGCGGAGAGGCAGAATCGCCTGATACTCTCGCATCCGACCGCCCTCAGCACTGCCACCGGCCGAGTCGCCCTCCACCAGATACAACTCGCACTTGTCGACGTCTTTACTACTGCAATCCCGCAGCTTGCCAGGCAAACCGCCTGTCGACAGAACACCTTTGCGCTCACGAAGCAACGCTCGAGCTTTCTTGGCGGCTTCTCGAGCTTCCGCTGCCAGGATGCCTTTCTTGACGATCACCTTCGCGTTCTTGGGATTCTCTTCAAGATACTTTGCAAAACTCTCGCCAACGGCACCTGATACGATACCTTCGACTTCGCCGTTCCCTAGCTTGGTTTTCGTTTGACCTTCGAACTGCGGGTTTGGCACCCGCATAGAGATGACGGCGGTAATACCCTCTCGGAAATCGTCGCCGGACGGTTGCACGTCCTTCTCCCGGATGATGCCCTCTTTTTTGCCGTAGTTGTTGAGCGTTCTGGTAATCGCCGTGCGGAAACCAGAGACGTGCGTGCCGCCTTCATGCGTGTTGATATTGTTTACGTAGCTCTTGACGTTCTCCACGTACTCGTTGCAGTACTGAATAGCGATTTCGAAGGTCACACCTTCTCTTCCGCCTTCGATGTGAATAACGTCGGGGTGCAGCGCATCACTGGCTCGGTTCAGATGTTTTACGAATTCTCGAATTCCTTCCTCATAGTAGAACTCGTCTCCTTCTTCGGATCGGGCATCACGATAATTCATCCGGATACCAGCATTTAGAAATGCTAGTTCCTGGAGCCGTTTGTATAGCGTGTCGTAGCTGAACTTCACGCTCTGGAAAATCTGAGAGTCTGGTTTGAAGGTTGTTCTGGTTCCTGTGAGTTTCGTTGCTGCGCCCGTGGTGTTAACGGGTCCATTCGGCACACCTCGTTCGTACTCTTGCTGGTAGACTCCACCGTCGCGATGGACTTCTACGTTGGCCCACTCAGACAGAAAGTTGACCACCGTGACTCCCACGCCGTGTAGACCGCCCGACGCCCCGTAAGCTCCACCTTCATCATCGAACTTGCCACCGAACTTCAAGTGCGTCATCACGCCTTCGAGCGTTGACACTTCTCTCTTCGCTTCCTTCGAAAGCTCTTCGTGAGGTTCGACTGGAATACCCCGACCATCGTCCTCGACAGTTACGGAGCCATCTTCGTTGATCGTGACACTGACCTTACTCGCATAACCTCCCATCGCTTCATCGATGGAGTTGTCGACGACCTCGTAAACCAGGTGGTGCAAACCTCGGGCGAATGTGTCACCGATATACATACCGGGCCGCTTCCGAACATGCTCCAGGTCAGACAGTTTCTGAATGTCTTCGCCAGTGTACTCGTCCTTGCCTTCCTTGGTCTTTGGCTTGTTTTCGTCGTTTGTTTGGTCGCTCATGGTTTCATTCTTGAGTGAGTAGTATCGACTTGCTTCGAAAGAATCCGTCCTACGTTCGATCTCGTACTAAGGCGTTAGATCGAGCCGATTCGAAAGCGAAGGTCTTTGATGTTGTAGTTGGGTAGCGACTTGATGATCGCCGCCAGCAGCTCAGCCTTTCGGAACGTCAATTCCTGCATAACCACTGAGTTACTTACGATGACTTGCAATACGCCGCGTTTGACTTCGGTTGCTCTAGTGAATTTGTCTAATTTGCCGACGACGCTCTTCCAAGCTTCAACGCACTCTTCGTTCGCGCCCAGTTGCGCGTAACCTCGTTGCGCCATCAGCTCAGCCAAGACGTTGCCCAGCTTTTGTGGGCCGCGATTCTTGCCTTTGCTGTCGTCTTTCTTGAAGGCGTTCTTCTTTGCTTGCCACGATGGCGAACCACTCCGACGTTGTCCTGTCGACTTCCGCTCGTGTGGCTTCCTTTCCATAGCTCTCTTTTGCGCCAAGTTGGCGTGCCCAAAGTGGACTGTGTGCTTAACCCTGATCCGTGTGTAGATCAGCATCACTTGATTTGATCGTTACAACCAGATTGTCTTCGTTTCCGGTTGCTGGCACCATAACAAGTTGCCCAGACTGGACTCTTTGACGCATTTTCCGCTGTTTTGACGACAAATCGTCCCGTCTATGCTGACTTGGCGGCTCGATCACGCGCCAACGGCATGAGCACATAGCTGTACCCATCCTCCGTCGAACACAACGCTGCGCTGTCGCTATCCATTACGTCGATCTTGAACTTGCCGTCTGACGCCAAGACCTTCAAGAAGTCCGCAACGAATCGATGGTCAAGTGACAAAACAATGTCATCACCGTCGTAGGAGATGGGCAGCTCAACGCGGGACTGCCCTACTTCGGCCGTATTACCGGAAAGTACCAGCGACCCATTCCCAAATGTGAAGTCAATTCCGCGGCTCTCGTCGCTGCTCACGATGGCTGCCTGACGAACGGCAGAGAACACTGGCCCAACTTCCATTTCGATGTCGACTCCGTCTCGCTTGTCAGGAATCACGTCGCGCCACTTGGGGAAGCGACCGTCAACTAGACGCGAATAGATGGTTGCGTTGGCAGACCGAATGAGCACATCGTTGGGTCGTGCCACGATCTGCACTGTGGCTTCCGCATCTGCCACCAATGCTCGATCGATGAGCTGCATGGATTTGGACGGCACGATGGTCATCGAGTCCGATCCCTTGTAACCACCCACGGCGTTGATGGCGGTCTCCATCTTTGCCAACCGTCGACCGTCGGTGCCGACACCGGTTACGGTCTTCTTGTCGAATTCGAGCAAGATGCCGCCTAAGGCGTAACGGCTGCTTTCTGTGTCGGTGGCAAACAGTGTTCGCTTGATGAGTTCCTTCAACGACATCGCGTTGACTTCGAAGTACTCTTCGTCGATGAATTCCTCGACATTGGGAAACTCATCCGGATTCTGAGCCGGCAACTTGAATTCACTTCGGTTGCCTTTTACGGCAATGCCTTTGTCATCCGCAGTGATACTCAGCTTCTCGTCGCTATTCTCACGCAACAGAGCTCCGAACCGAGCGACAGGCAAGATTGCTGATCCTTCCGTTTGCACTTCGACATCTTGGGCCGTGATGCGAATCCCAAGCTCCATATCTGTTGCCATCAAAATCGTTCCACTCTTCTTAGCTTCGATTTTGACGTTCTGCAGAATGGGCTTTGGGCTGCGCGAGGG
>CAYQMZ010000361.1:0-7748 GCA_964418725.1 uncultured Pirellulaceae bacterium | reverse complement strand
GTGCCATGATGGCCGTGACGCCCGGCTACAACAAGGAAGAGGCTCGCGGGCTTTGGCGTGAGGCTGAAGCCGGTGGCGAAATTCACCTTGGTGATCTAGAACAGGTGCTCGACGACAATTACGAATGAGCACGAAAGGCTGACGAGTTGGAAATCAACGGCACCCTGAATCCACGGTCGCAACGCATTTGCGATTTTCTTAGCCAGCTAGAACACGAACTCCGAATCACCCGCCATGTGCTCGACAGCAAGGCGGTCGTGTTCGACTACGGTGTGAATACTGAAGGTGGCCTGCGAGCAGGTGTGCACCTTGCGGAAATTTGCCTGGCCGGGCTGGCCGAAGTCAAACTGGTTCCGGGTCCATTTGGGCAAGCCGTGAACGTCTATACGGATCACCCCGTAACGGCCTGCCTCGGATCGCAGTACGCCGGTTGGCAAGTTACCGGCGATCCAAACAAAGACGACAAATTCTTTGCCATGGGCTCTGGCCCCATGCGTGCCGCGTTTGGCAACGAAGCGATTATCCAGGAGATCGGCGTAAAAGAAAAAGCATCTCAGGCCGTCGGCGTCCTCGAATGCGCCACCTTGCCCAATGATGACGTGTGCGAACGCGTGGCGGCAGACTGCCACCTACCACCAGGAGCGTTGACGCTGTGCGTCGCTCCAACAGCCAGCTATGCGGGAACGGTACAAGTCGTCGCCCGCAGCGTCGAAACAGCGTTACACAAGATTCACGAACTAGGCTTTGATGTGAAATGCATCCGCAGCGGCTTTGGGAATGCACCACTGCCCCCCGTTGCGGCCAACGATCTTGTCGGCATTGGACGAACGAATGATGCGGTTCTGTACGGCGGTGATGTGACGCTTTGGGTCCATGCCGAGGATGACGAGTTGGCGGAGTTGGTGGACAAGATCCCCAGCAAAGCATCCCGCGACTTTGGCGTTCCTTTCGGCGAAATCTTCAAACGATACGACGGTGACTTTTACAAGATCGACCCACATCTCTTTAGTCCAGCAAAGGTGACGTTGGTGAACTTGAAGACCGGACGGACGTTCTCGTCGGGCGAAATTCGAGAGGACTTGGTTCGCCAGTCGTTCTACGCATAACCAGTCGACTGTTGCGTTCGTAGCCCTTCAAAACCAAACGACACCCGTATGCGAATCGCCGTTCTGTCCTCACCGGAAAGCTGGTACACGCGCGATCTGCAGCGCGCGGCAAAACTCGTCGGCCAAACCGTGACGCCGCTGCCGTTTTCGCGCATACAGGCAACGATTCCCGAGACACCGCACAGCCAAAATTCAGTTGGGCACGTATCGTCGATCGAGACGAACCTGACCGAATTCGATGCAGTGCTCGTGCGGACGATGCCGCCCGGATCCTTGGAACAAGTTGTCTTTCGCATGGATGCTTTGCAGCGGCTTGAAGCGGGCGGCACTCCCGTCATCAATCCACCGAAAGCTATTGAAGCGGCGGTCGACAAGTACTTAGCATTGGCAAAGCTCAGCGAAGCCGGAATCGCGGTCCCTCGAACGGAAGTCAGTCAATCGATCGACGAAGCAATGGCGGGCTTTGTGCGACTTGGAGGCGACGTCGTACTGAAGCCGATCTTTGGCAGTGAAGGTCGTGGCATCACTCGCATACATGACGAAGCCATCGCGGAACGCACGTTCAAGCTGTTGATTCAATTGGGGGCGGTTGTCTACCAACAAGAATTCGTCGATCACCAAGGCTACGACATACGCATGTTTATCTTGGGGGATCAAGTTTTCGGCATGCGTCGACGTAGCAAGTCCGATTGGCGAACGAACGTCAGTCGCGGTGCGAAGACCGAGCGTCTGTCGGACGAAGAACGAAACTCGGCCGAACTCAACGACCTGGCTTTCGCTGCAACACGGTCTGTCGGCGCGATCATGGCGGGCGTCGACCTGCTCCCCGCCAAAGACGGCCGGCTGTTTGCGATCGAAGTCAATGCCGTCCCCGGTTGGCGTGCACTCGCGAGAACCCTGGACGTCGACATGGCGGCCAAAATCTTGGCTCACCTCGCAGAGTAGACCTGCTTCGAATACACACACTCGCTAGAACGAAATCTCTCGATCCCGGGCAGCCGCTCTGCAAAACCAGCTCTAGTCATCCAGGTCGATGACGCCCGTTTCATGGTGTGCCTTTGGTCGCTCTTCCTTTTCCGCCGGCCAGAACAGCGTAAAGATGCTGCCCATGCCAACTTCACTCACGACCTTAATGTCGCCATCGTGCTCACGAAGAATCTTTTGGCTCACAGGCAATCCCAACCCCGTGCCGCGACTGCCTTTATTGGATTCGAACAATCCAAACACTTGCTCGATCTCATCATCTGGAATTCCCGGTCCCGTATCGCTAACCACGACACTCAAACGCTTTGCTTGTTTGTCATAGCTAGTCGAGACGCGCACAACGCGATTCTCGACGCTCGCACACGCATCAATCGCGTTGGTTACCACATTCAAGATCGCTCGATGCAGGCCATCGCCATCGAATACCAACATCGGAATGTTTGCGCTGCGTTCGTCGACCAATTGCACTTCTGCTTCGACCGCTCGAATCTGCATCAACTCCAGCACGTCAGCCACGATCTCGTTCAGATCACTGGGCACCATCTCGGGTTGGCGATCTTTGCTGAATGTCAGCATATCCATGACCAACGCCGAAATTTTTTCTTGGTTCTTCTCGACGATACGCCAACCACGCGTCGTGACATCGGCATCATCGTCTTTCAAACCTTCTTCGATCAGATAACTGCCGCCGCGGATTCCTTGCAGAATATTTTTCACATGATGCGAGAGTCCGGCGATCGTCTGCCCAATCGCAGCCAACCGTTCGGCTTGAACCATCGCCGAGTAGTACGACGTATCTTCGACTGCAAGCGCCGCCTGATGGCCGATCGCCATCATCAGCTTCAAATGGTCTTCGTTAAATTGGTTCGCTTGATTCGTTTCCAACACGCGACCGGGCGACGTGAACGTATCGATGTAGATGATGCCCACGTTGCCGTAACGCCCCTGCATCGGGACGCAGATCGCTTCGCGCACACCCATTGTGATGATGCTACCGGCTTGGTCGAACCGTTGGTCTTCGCGTGCGTCGCTGGTCAGCACGCCCTCCTGCTGCTCCAAAACGTAGTCCAAGATCGTCTGACTGATCGCCATCCGATCCGCCTCGTCGTCGACAGCCTCGCCCGACTTGCGATCCCGACGAACTTTCACTTGTAACTCGTTGGTCTCTCGATCAGACAACAACACAACGCCACGATCAACTTCCACCCACTCAAAGATCAAATCCATGATCTTGTTGAGCAGCTGATCAATGTCCAACGTATGGCTGACCGCGAGCGACGTCCGAAACATCACCTGCAGATTGCTTATCGCGCTAGCTAGCCAGGTATCGTTGGCACCTTGTCGCATCGGGCCATCGTCGAACAGGCCCGTGTCTTGCGGAATGGATCGAACGATTTGCGAGTCGACGACGCCTTGCCGCACGATGTCAACTTGCTGGGCAAGAGCCGTCGGTGATGGCGAGCCCGTGAAGATCATCAACGTTCGACCGATCTGCAGCCGATCGCCGCTGGACAACAAGACACGAGTTACGCGTTCGCCATTAACGTAAGTCCCATTAGAACTATCAAGATCAACGATCTCCGTTCCTTCCGCAGCCTTGTACAGGGAGGCATGCTTGCGTGAAACTTCGGAGTCGTTCAGCTGAATATCGCTCGACGTATCTCGACCGATGGAGCTTCCCGACGGATCGAGTTCGAAGCGTTTGCCTTGATCGCGACCTTGAATGACGAACAAGGAAGGCATGGGCTTACCATTGGATTAGACTGGATCGGGCATATCGGCAGCAGTCCTTGCTGGCTCGATCCGGATTGAACTAATCCAAATCGAGACTCCGCCCAGGTTCGTTCGTCGGCTCTGCCAGACGCAACAACTCTTCAATCTTACGAATCAACGGCGCGTAATGGTAGGGTTTCGCCACCACGTTGCTGTTCGCAGGAGCCGGATTCGACTTGGGAACCCGTCCCAGCAGCACAACCGATGCGTTTTCTTTCTTGGCATGCTGGTCAAATTCCGCAAGAACCGTCGTATCCTCAAGGTTTAGCGAATCCAAATCGAGCACAACCACCTTGGGTTGATGCTTTTGAGCCAGCGACAGCCCATGCCGGTCGCCGTCGGCCTCATAGATCTCGCAGCCTTGCCGCTGCAGGACGGTGCGAAGAACCTCTCGGTTTTCCGACGATTGATCCACGATCAATACGCTCGAACCAGAGGTGACACAATTCATTGGGATGGGGTGCTTTACGACCACAATCAGCCTCCGTGCAGTCAGGTGGGGCGGGGAGACTACAAAGTTGCTGGTCGCCTGTCTACGCGTCGCTGAGATTTACCAGCTGAGACGAGGGCACGAGATTGTGACTAGGCCCAAGTTACTGACTGGCCCAAGTCGAGCGCAGCGACGGGAGGGCTTCCTGTCCTGAAGCAATAGATGCCTCGGTGCCTCATGACCCTCTCCTCGCCTGAGGCTCGACTCTCCCAGAGGGAGAATGAAGCTTCTCGGCAAGTCTGTAGTAAGCAATCATCAACACGGAACGGCCCCACTGACACTGAGCGACCAATGGACTCGTAGCCTCGTCCACTACAAAGACAGACGTCTGTTTTTCGTTCGACTCGACGCTGCGCGCAATGCCATCATTGCCATCGCCTCGAGCTCGAACTTTTGGCCGTCAATCCAATTGGGCTTTACCGTTTTCCAACAGGACGGCACAATGCCGCCGCTCGCAATAGCACGACGCTGTTGTGGCAACGTTGAAATGAAAACTCACGACGGTCATGGACGACCATTCATCGGCAAGGAGTGCTGAAGTGAAACGGCTTCGTAATCTCACAGCTATTCTCGTTGCGGCGTGCTGCGTGCACTTTGCCGCGTCTCCCGCGTCGGCTCAACAAAACGCTCCGGTTCCGATCGTAGTTGTTGATCTCAGCAAGGTCTTTGAACAACACCCAACGTTCAAAGCCGAAATGGAACGCATCAAAAGCGAAGTCAAAACGACGGAAGCTAGTTTCCAAGCCACTGGCGAAAAGCTGAAGCAACAGGTTCAACAGCTCCAAACGCTGAAGCCTTCGAGCCCAGAATTCACAACGCTCGAGACGGAGATCTCGTTCAAGCAGGGCCGCATCCAAGCGGACATGGCGTTGAAGCGAAAAGAATTCTTGGAGCGAGAAGCACAGGTCTATTACTCGACCTACATGCAAGTTCAGAAGGTCGTGTCGACGTTCGCAGAAGCCAATCGCATTGGTTTGGTCTTGCGATACAGTTCGGAGAAGATGGATCCATCAAACCGGCAATCGGTCATGGCTGGAGTCAATCAACCGATCGTCTACAACCAGTCCAACCTGGACATCACGCGATTCATTGTTGATCAACTGCACCGCACATCGGGCGGTCAGCAGACAGCTCGCGGCAAGAACGGCCAAGCTGCTCGCTAGTTGACGCATTCCGACGGCAAACCAAGTCACAACCACGACTTGGTTCTGTCGTCAGTTGTAAGAACGCGGTTGATCACACCACTTCAATCGCGAGACGAAGGTCTACCAGGATGCACTTCATTGTTTTTTCCGAGCGACGGACGAAACGCACTGGTTTGCGTACAACGATCGATCGCTCAACACCACTGGACCGTTGAGTTGGGGGCTTTGTAATTGTCGGTTTCCGTTGAATCACTTCGTAAGCAGAACACCATTGGAAAAGAGGCTAGCGTCTCTGGTTTCGGTTATTGGAACAACCAGGACGTGACGATCACCTTCTGCCCTGCCGAGCCTGGGCAAGGCATCACCTTCGTCCGGTCTGATTTAGATCCGCAAGTTCGAATTAAGGCCGACGTCCAGCACCGGATTGAAAGCCCTCGGCGAACTGTCTTGAGCCAAGCGGGCACCAACGTGGAGATGATCGAACACATCATGTCCGCGCTCTACGGCCTGCAAATCGACAACTGTGAAGTCCATTGCGACGGGTCGGAAATGCCAGGTTGCGATGGTTCCAGTCTCGCCTTTGTCGAAGCACTGACGGAAGCTGGAATCGTCGAACAAAATGAGCTGAAGCCACGCTTGGTGGTCACTGAAAACACTCGCATTAACGACGACGACGATGGCTGGATCGAAGCTCGTCCGCTAGGCAAAAAGGATCCCGTCGGCATGCATCTGCAGTACCGACTGGACTATGGAATCAACCATATCCTGGGGCGACAGACGTATCGTTGCTCACTGGAAACGGAACTCTACAAAACAGAAATTGCTCCGGCGCGAACTTATCTGCTCAAGGAAGAAGCGGATTGGATGCGGCAACAAGGCCTGGGGCTACGCACGACTTACAAAGATCTGCTGGTTTTCGCAGATCCCGAAGGCGTGATCGATAACGAACTACGATTCGAAGACGAATGTGTTCGCCACAAAGTCTTAGATATGGTCGGTGACCTTGCCTTGTCAGGTTTCGAGTTGGTTGGAAACTTCGTTGCCTATCGCAGCGGCCATCGATTGAACGCGCAACTATTGAAGGCATTACTCTCCGAGGGACTCGCCGTGGCCTAGTTAGTGCCGGGCGGTTCGAAGACAGTCAAACTGCAAACGACATGGAAGGTGCCCGATGATTCGGAGCGATACCATGAGTGAATTCATTTCTCCGCTCGCAACCGTCGATCCATCCGCTGAAATCGCCGATTCGGTAGAGATCGGTCCCAACTGCGTCGTTGGCCCGAACGTCAAAATTGGCGCTGGCACTCGTCTGGTTGCCAATGTCGTAGTGCGAGGTCGCGTCACGATCGGCCGCTACAACATGTTGCACCCTGGCTGCGTGATTGGTGGCGAGCCTCAGGATATTAGTTATCGCGAAGAACCAACACGCGTCACGATTGGCGATCACAACATCTTTCGTGAAGGTGTGACCGTCAATCGCGGAACCGCAAAAGACGCCGGAAATACGGTGTTGGGCAGTCATTGTTACCTGATGGCGTGTTCGCACGTCGCACACGATTGCCACCTGGGCGATCATGTGGTGATGGCCAACGGTTCGATGCTTGGCGGACACTGTCGAGTTCACGATTACGCTTCGTTGTCCGGACTCGTTGCCGCACATCACTACGTCACGATCGGTAGCTACGCGTTTGTCGCTGGCATGAGTCGCGTGCTGTCGGATGTCCCACCGTTCATGCTCTGCGAAGGCCAGCCTGCTCGGCCGCGTTGCGTAAACATGGTGGCGCTCAAGCGTAACGACTTTTCATCGGAAACGATGCGAGCGTTATCCGATGCTCATCGATTGCTGTACCGAGCTCGCGTTGGGCTAGATCACGCTCGCGAGATTCTAAGAAGCGAAGACAAACTGGTACCTCATGTGGTCCAACTGCTGGACTTCGTCGAACACCAACAAGGCGGTCGCTACGGTAGATCGCTGCAAAGGAGAGCGGCGTGATTGCCACCGACGCCCCCCAATCCAATCTACGCATCGCCGTCGTGGGTGGCGGCCACTTAGGTACGATCCACGCCCGGCTGTTACAACAAGTTCCCAGTGCGAAACTGGTTACCATTGTCGAGCCAAGTCAGAAAAGAGCCGTCGAGTTGGCGGACACGTTCGATTGCGACATCGAATGTGATTTCGACAAGTTCTTGCGAACGAACTCCGTCGATGGCGTGGTGCTCGCAGCCCCGACGACCATGCACCATGAACTT
>CAYQMZ010000360.1:0-7756 GCA_964418725.1 uncultured Pirellulaceae bacterium | reverse complement strand
GGCTCAGCAACTTCGAATAGACCGCCCAAAACGATTTCACCGGCGGCACCGTGTGACAGCCTGCCGTTACCATCAATCCCCCAAGAGGGCATGATGGCGTTGGAAGGCTTCAAGTCGCCATCACCAAGTTGTGCGAACGCCCGCTCGATTTCGCTTGGTGTCCAAAAGCCGTCATCGGTATCTTCATTCCAATTGATGAAGCGTTCTCGATTTGCCCAGAAATACTGGAGTTCCAGGTCTTGCGCTCGACTGCCGCCTCCTTGGTTGTCATCGTCATCCAGTCCAATGTTAAATCCGATCGCCGTTCCTTCTTCCATTTTGATGCCCGCATCGGGATCTTCGAACAGCTCCTTCTTGAACCGGACCTCCATGTTCCACCCGGTTTCCGTCGCTTCGCCGAAACCGTATACGTCGCCGTCCGGGCCGTACGTCCACTCGACTGCACTCGACCATTTTTGATCGGCGACAGACTGAGTCTCTTCGTTCCAAGACGAAAATCGACCTTCGTAGTTGATGTAGGCGTGTCCGCCGTAACGATCATTCGAAATGTCGGTGTTGTTGTCGTAGTTGTCATTCCAAACATCCGTCACGATTTCGATCGCATCGTCTCGCCAGAATGCAGTGTTCGGGTCATCGCTGTTGACGACGTCATCCAGCACGTCGACTCCGAGGTACAGGTACGCGTCATCGTGCGCTAACCAGAACGTGAAGCTTGAATCTTCCGGACCATCCCATTCGCGGTCATTGGGCCAGGAGTAGATCCACGCGTTTTCGCTGGGATTCACATTTACGCCAGCGAAGCCACCGTACTCGTCTTGGCCAGGCTTGCCGTCCAGTTCGATACTTTTGAACGGAACCATTGGTACCGTAAGCGTCGTTCGGCCAATGTCGGACCATGGACCAGTAGCCGTGTCGTCGAAGCCAAGGACATCGAATTCTTGGGCGACGGCGTTGTTTTGGGAAAGAAAGCCGATCGGTGCGAAGGCAATGAGGCAGACGCCGAAGATGTAACAACCGATGCGAGACATCATGTTCTCCTGGAATTGTCCGATTAGACGGCCGAAGGATTTTTTGGTGGCAAAATCAACAGCATGTCGAGCTTCGTCTTTCGATTCCCTTCTCGACCGTCCGGAATCATTCTGCGGTGCGGTAATCAGCGAACGCATTTCCCGCACCTGAATCACAACCCAAGAAGATACTAAAGTATCTCGAAAAACCTAGGAACAAATCTTGGCAACTCGCAAAAACTGCCTGCTCCTTGGGGCAAGCTGCATTGCCGTCGTGCATCTTCAAGCCGCGTGTGCAGGGAAGCTCCGCCACAGTACGATTTGAGCTGCCGGCATTGCGCTCAAGCAGCACCGAGCAAACGGGGGATTTTCCGCCAGATTAGCGAATGCGATTCGGCTCCGTTGGGACACGAATTCAGCGTGCGCTGCAAGAAAAACGTGCCCATGGCCCGGTGGGAACCTGTGACGAGTCACTCAGAGAAGGATCAAGGAGACAGGTAAGCAAAATGGATTCGCTCTTTACAGAACTGACGGACTACGTTCACGAATATCAGATATCGAGCGATCTCGCCTATGAAACCGCTCGATACTGTTTGATGGACAGCCTGGCATGCGGGTTCATGGCGCTCGGTCATCCTGAGTGTCAGAAGATGCTGGGACCGGTTGTTCCCGAGGCGACGATGCCGAACGGCTGTCGCGTTCCTGGAACGAGCTTCGAACTGGATCCGGTGAAGGCCGCCTTTGATATCGGCACGATCATTCGTTGGTTGGATTTCAATGACACTTGGCTTGCTGCCGAATGGGGGCATCCTTCGGATAACCTCGGTGCGATTTTGGCAGTTGCGGACTACAAGAGCCGCGTAAAAAACGTTGACCTGCGAGTTCGCGATGTGTTGACTGCGATGATTAAGGCCCACGAGGTGCAAGGCGTGCTGGCGTTGGACAACTCGTTCAATCGAGTCGGTTTGGATCATGTCTTGTTGGTTAGGATCGCAAGTACTGCCGTCGCGAGCAAAATGCTGGGGTGCGATAAGTCGCAGACTGCAAACGCGATTTCCAACGCGTGGATCGATGGCGGCGCATTGCGTACCTACCGCCACGCCCCGAACACCGGCTCGCGAAAGAGTTGGGCCGCAGGCGATGCAACCAGTCGTGCTGTTCGCCTGTGTCTCATCGCGCTGACCGGCGAAATGGGCTACGCCCAAGGATTGTCGTCAGAAAAATGGGGCTTCTCTGACGTGCTGTTTGGCGGAAAGCCGATCACACTTCGGCAGCCGCTGGGAAGTTACGTGATGGAGAACATCCTGTTCAAGATCTCGTTTCCGGCGGAGTTCCATGCTCAGACGGCAGTAGAGTGTGCGATCTCCTTGCACCCGCATGTTCGAGATCGATTGGACGAGATCGAACGCATCGAGATGGAGACTCAAGAGCCAGGAGTCCGCATCATCGACAAGACTGGGCCGCTGCACAATTTTGCTGATCGTGACCACTGTCTTCAGTACATGGCCGCGATTGGTCTGATCTTTGGTGAGCTTCAAGCTAAGCACTACACCGACGAATTTGCGCTGGACGGTCGTATCGATGCCTTGCGCCAGAAAATGGTGGTGAAGGAGAACGAATCTTTCACCAAGGATTACTACGATCTGAACAAGCGAGCGATCGGCAACAGCATCCGAGTTCGTTTTCGCGACGGTTCAAGTACGGATCGAGTTGAGGTCCAGTATCCGATTGGACATCGCAACCGACGATCCGAAGGCATCCCTCTGTTGTTGGAGAAGTTTCAAGGAAGCTTGTCTTGGTTTGATGAGCAACAGGCCAAGGCGATCACCAACGCATTCTCCAATGTCGACGCGATCGATCAGATGTCGGTCAGCGAATTCATGGAGCTGTTCTTTGTCCATCGCTCTGTAGGCGAGTAACTTCGTTCGCCCCCAAGTCACCACGAATAGAGGACTGCGTCGATGTCTGCTGAAAGTGAAAACCTTGATGAGAAGTTGGATCGATTTCGATCGGCGCTTGAGCTGTTCCTAGAACGACTAGACAAAGACAAGAACATTCTGGCGTGTGTACTCGTCGGTTCTCTCAACGAAGAAACAATCTGGCGGAAAGAGCATCTTTACCTGTGGTTGATCGAAGTGGATGGAGTCACGAAACGACTGAAGGCCGATGGTGACGACGCGGATATCTATCGTTGGCTTTGCGAGGAGGGAATCAATCTGCACGTACAGCTGATTCCGCGCAGCCGATTTCGAAAAATGGTTGAGGGCACATCTCGAACTTCGTTCTCGTGTAACTTCTTTGCCAAACGCGAGCTTGTCCACTGTAAGGATCCGTCAATTGAAAAGTGGTTCCAAAAGGCGGATACGGCTGCGACCAAGGACCGCGAAAAAGAGTTGCTCGCTACAACGACGTGGGCGATTCATGCGGTTCGTAACGCCGAAAAACAATTGAATGTGAAACAAGATTTGGAACTCGCAAAACAGACCTTATTGTGGGGAGCCCACAGTATGGCCGCGATGGAAATAGTGCGATCTGGTGAGATCTATGAGCACGAGGCAATCTATCGCGCTCTCGAAATGGATCCCGAGCTATTTCAAGTCGTCTACGTGGAAGTGCTGACCAAGAAAACGAAGAAAGTCTTCAGCGCGGCGTTGGAAGCGATGACGCAATACCTTGAAGAACATTGGGAAGCCAACCTCAAGCCGCTGACCCATTTCTTAAGGAAACACGGAGGCACGGTCCCACTGACGGAGCTCAGCGAACACTTTGCGTATTCGCAACTGCATCCTTGGCATCTCGAGTCGGCATGCGAATGGCTTGAGTCGATGGGGCTGGTCGAGAAGTTCTCTGCCCCATTCAAGCTCACGAAAAAGAGCCGTGTGGATGTGGAGGAACCCGCCTACATGATGTTGGATTAGCCTACGAGCACTCAGATCTGCTTCGCAGGAAGAAGTCACCTGAGACGCGATGTCAAACTATTCCGTCTGGGCATGATCTAACGGAATGCACGGCTGCTGCTGTAACGAGACTTGAAGATCTTGATAGCGATTGGCAACGGATAACCGGACCACCAAAACATTGTGCGGTGCAGGGATGCGAGCCACGAAAGTCAGTGATACGATTGATCGTGGTAAGTCTCCTTCGCGAGCACTTTTAGCTCACGTCACCACACAGTTACGGCAGACAATTCATGGCGCTAATCATCGTACGAGCACTGTTCGTCTTGGTCGCCGCTGGATTGGCTGTCTCGCTGCTCGGCCCCATGCCCGATCAGAGTGCATTTAGTGGCGAGCCGATTCGTATCTTCGGCGGCATCATGCTGCTGGCGATCGGGCTGATTGCCGTAGACATCTTCATCCCTATCAAGCGAATCGACACCATCACGGCCATCTACTTTGGGTTGTTGATGGGCCTTCTGTTGACGTATGTCATTGGGTTAGCCCTAGGGCCTTACTTCATTGATAAGGAGCTCGAGTATCGTGCAGTTCAAGCAATTTTGGGTTTGGTCGTGGTTTACACGACGACCAGCTTTGTACTGCAAACGAAAGATGACTTTCGATTCATCATTCCCTATGTCGAATTTGCTCGCGAAGTAAAAGGACTGCGTCCGTACATTCTGGACACCAGTGTGATTATCGACGGTCGCATTGCTGACGTAGCCGACACAAGTATCCTCGACAATCGGCTTATTCTTCCTCGTTTTGCGTTGGCTGAACTACAAAACATTGCCGATAGCAGCGACAAAATGCGTCGTGATCGTGGACGCCGTGGTTTAGATATTCTGAATCGATTGAGGAATCATCCGGAAGTTGATTTTGGGATTTACGAGCGCGAACTCCCCGAAATGATGGATCAAACTGTGGACATGAAGTTAGTGCTACTAACTCGTTTCCTCGAAGGCAAGCTTGTCACGGGCGACTACAACCTGAACAAAGTCGCCAAGCTGCACAACGTACCTGTGATCAACTTGAACGACGTGGCGAACTCGCTGAAACCTGTCTTCCTTCCGGGTGAAATGATCCAGGTGAAAATCGTTAAACCCGGTGAAGCCGAGGGCCAGGGGGTGGGGTATCTCGAAGACGGCACAATGATCGTCGTTGAAGGTGGGCGAGAGCACCAGCAACAGCTAGTTGCTATCGAAGTGACAAGTGTCTTGCAAACAAGTGCGGGGCGAATGATCTTCGGCCGAATGACTCGTGAGCAGTCCGACACTTAGGGTAAAGTTTGCGGTTTTGGCTAGAAGCTACCGAATTTGCTGGTAAGCTAAGGCGACCGAAATCTGTGGGGGATGTAGGTCGGGATACCGTAAACAAAAGCGAACCTATGGCGAGCCTCTCATCCTTCCGATAAGATGAAGGTGGAGAGAAGCCCACTAATTACCTACCTTGTTAACTCGGCAGTCAGGGACTTCTGGGCGATGTTTATGCCCTGGCTTTGCCTTTAGGATCCATTGGACTTAGTGAAATGGTCACTTATCGTTCGACAGCACTGATGCTACTTGTTTCGTCGCTGGCGTTTGTTGGTTGCATGTCTGCGAAAGGCAAAGTCGAAGCTCCGGAATTGGATCCGCAGGCCATGGCCGCAGGTGCCATGGAGCTATGTGATGGTAACGGTGATGGTTTCATCGATTCAACAGAAGTAAAGAAATCTCCAGCATTAGATTTCGCACTCGACGACATCGACACCGATGGCGACAAAAAGATCAGCGAAACGGAACTGCTGGATCGATTCACAATCTACAAAGAAACAGCTGTGGGACTACAGAGCATCACTCTTCACGTCATTCGCCGCAACGGCGACGGATTGATGGGTGCTGAGGTTCGTTTGGTACCCGAACCGTTTATGCCCGACACGATCGAAGAAGCTGTAGGTGAAGTGATTGACCCCGGCAACGGATTGGTCGAAATCATGACGTTGCCGCCAGATCCAGGTGTTCGCGTCGGGATGTACCGCGTCGAAGTAACTTCGGACAGCACCAAGGTTCCAGCCAAGTACAATACAGACACGAAATGGGGAATTGAAGTTCCGCCGATTACCAGTAAGGCGACATCAAGTCCACTGCGTTTCGTCGTGAAGTAAATCAACTTTAAACTCTCGTTTGGGCCGCTGATCAAAAGGGGCGATCAAGGTTCGAGATTATTTCAGAAAGGGTGTCTTGAAATGAAAAAGCGACAAGCATTTACACTTGTCGAGTTACTAGTGGTCATCGCGATCATTGCGATGCTGGTGACTCTGCTCCTTCCTGCAGTCCAGGCTGCACGTGAAGCCGCTCGCCGAACGCAGTGCATCAACAACCTAAAGCAGATCGGTCTATCGTGGTTGAACCACGAAAGCTCGCAGGGCACGCTCCCTAGTTCTGGTTGGGGTTGGCGTTGGCAAGGTGACCCCGACCGTGGCTATGGCAAGACACAGCCAGGTGGTTGGGCTTACAACATCCTTTCGTACATGGAACAAGGCGACATTCGAAATCTCGGATCAGGCCTTCCTGACGCACAGAAAGGTCAGGCGATGCTGATCGCGGTTACGACGCCGATTCCAGCATTCAACTGCCCAACCCGACGTGAAGCTCGTGGATATCCGCTTGTGCGAAACGGTGACTTGGGCAACAACCTTCGGGAGTGTAAAGCTCCAAACTGTCAGGTTGCACGCTCTGACTACCAAGCCAACTCCGGAAACATCGCTGCAGGCGAAACCGGCGGACCTGGTGGTGACAGAAATACCAACGATGTTCCAACTCCTTACACCAAGAACTGGAACGGTGTTACGCACCACGTTTCAGAGTTGCGAATTGGACAAATCGAAGACGGTACGAGTAAGACGGTTATGGTCGGTGAGAAGTACCTCAACGCCAGCCAGTACACCGATGGAAACAGTCCTGCTGACGACCAGAACATCTGGCTCGGTATCGACCGTGACGTAAACGGATACTTGGCGACTGCTACTCAGTCCGTTAACCCACGGCAGGTCGCAGAGTACATGCCTCGCCGTGACAAGCACGGTCTGGGTCTAAACTGGACCTTTGGTAGTGCTCACGACGCTGTTTGGAACGCTGTGTTCGTCGACGGTCACGTCGAGAGCATGAGTTACGGTGCTGACTTTGTCGCTGTCTGGGCGATGGGCGGACGTAACGACGGTGCTGTTGCAACGACCAGCAGTCAGTAAACAAAGCTGACTAATGAAGCCATTTTGAAAGCCTCCCGAGTCATCGGGAGGCTTTTTCAATGCGCTATCGGATTTCTTTGTTGGCGGATGAGTAAGCTGCACTTCAGTGAGCCTACTGTTGAGTGAGAGCCGGCTTACGCGGCCCATGGACGGCGTCCGCTGCTGGCTTGCGACTATGGGCTAGGGCCGAGACGTTCTCGCCAGACGTTTACTTGATCCCGACGGCCCCACTTGTTGTACAGCTCAACGAGATGGAGCAGGACTTGCCTGTGCGCAACTTGTCCGTTCTGAGCTCTTGCAGCCCGAACACTCTCCTCGACTTCTAGCAATCGAGTCTCCGCGAGTTCGAATCGTTCTTGTTGTGCGAGGCAGTCTGCGATCAACAGTTCGAACCGCACGATCAGTCGGCCAGCGTTTCTGCTGGGAAGCAATTCGCGAGCTTCAAGTAAGGCTTCTTCAGCAGACTTGAGCTGTCCCTGTGCCAACAGCATTTGTCCCTTCATCGCCAACGCCACTGCAGACGTGTAGACACGGCGGATCCGTATCGCTGGATCGAATTCCGAAAGCGTTTTTACGGTTTCGTGAGC
>CAYQMZ010000359.1:0-7779 GCA_964418725.1 uncultured Pirellulaceae bacterium | reverse complement strand
TGGGGATGCCAGCCAGGCGATCTAGTGCTGAAGCTTGAACCAACGGACCGTCAGGCGAATCAACCAACTGTCCCAAGAGTGAGATGTCGTCCGAGTATGATTCGGGATCTCTACCCAACAATGCGATCGCGTTTCGTCGTAGTTTCAAATCCGATCCCTCGTTGGCTGCTATCCGTCGAGCTTGATCAAACTGTGACTTGAATTGTCCGGCGAAAGGCATCAACAAAGTGTCTTTCGAAAGCAATGCGTCTAACGTCAGATTCCGATCCGATAGTTGATCCAGCCAACGAGCCAGGATGGTAAACCGCCGACTGTCCTGCTCTTCTTCCAAGACGTCGTCTAGCAACACCGCCAATTGCCGCGGCTTCGCTTCGCCCATCAATAGCATCGCGTCCTGTATTGGAGGCGGCAAAGCTCGCATCTTCGTAGCGAGTTCGTCGAAGTGACTCGGCAGCGATCCAATGATGGCTGCGTTCATGAACGTGTCGTTCTGAGTATTCACGGCCAATTGCGCGAGTGCGTTGGCAGCTTCCTTCGATCGCCATGAGCCCAGGCTTTCCGCAAGTTGCAGCCGCACCTTCGGATCCGAATCGCTGACCAGGTCCAGTAGCCCCCAATCCAACACCTGTCTTGCCGACAAGTTCTCACAAACACGTAGCGTGTGGCGACGCACCATCGGATGTTCGTGTCGAATCGCCGACCGGACGGATTCAGAGGTTAACTCACCAAGTTGCTGTAGCACTGACAGAGCTTGCACGCGGGATTCAGCGAGTTCGCCGTGCGCAGCGATTCGCCGAACGGAGTCTTTCGATCGCATCCTCATCAGCTCGTCCCCCTCAGCACGATGCAGCAGTTCGCGATGCACCTGATCTCGCACCAACCCATTGGGATGCTGAAACAGCTCGATCAATTCGCGAATATCGGCTTCCGCAACTTTCGGAACGTCGCGAGTTTCCACGTCATCACGGACAATTCTGTAGATGCGACCATGCTGATCGCCGGCTCGGTAGCCAGCCCGCAACGCGTCTTGTCCGTGCTTTGGCAACCACTCGGGATGTTCAATCATGTACCGGTACATGTCGACAACCCACAGTGCTCCGTCGGGGCCCGTTCGGCTCATGACTGGCCTCGTCCAGCGATCCGAAGACGCGAAAAAGTCGACCGCACCATCGTCGGCTCGTTTGCCAAGAAAGCTCGTACCGTCGTGCTCCAGTACGTGATGTTGCACCAAGTTGTGGAACGGTTCACACGTGAAGGCGTGCATCTCACCACGCGGGAACAGCAACTCGTCTCGGTAAATCGATATCCCACAAGCGGATGTGTAATGACCAGCATGATCGAAGCCATGGAAACGACGTTGCGGTGGCTTGGCCGAGAAGACTTCCGGCATTCGCGGAGTTCGAACCTGTCTTCGTGGGTCGATCGCTGGCACCAAGCCATTGCGTCTCGAGTACTGGTCGCCCAACACGTAGTGCCAAAGCGGCTGACTGTTTTGGACTCCAAACCAATCACCGAAGTCGTTTCGAACGCGGCCAAACTGCGATGGCCCCGACTGTGGATCCAGCGCCCCGTCATTAGGATTGAATCGGAAGTCTCGACTACCCACCCGAACTGACTGATTTAGCTTCGTCGAAAAGACCGAGTTCTTGGCTCCGAAACCCGCGTGATGAGCACCACTGGCGCAGTGCACCATGCCGTCTAAACCGAAACGCAGCCCATTCACGCGGAGCTGTTGATTCCCAGTCATGAAACCAGAGAACAGCGTTTCCCGTACGTCAGCTTTCCCATCGCCATTCGTGTCTTTTGCAAAGAATATCTCCGGCGCCGCGGTGACAAGGACTCCGTCACGCCAAGCCATGACACCGTTAGGAAACGAGACACCTTCTAAGAACACCGTAGACCGATCGTATTCGCCGTCGTCGTCAGTATCCTCAAGAAATCGAATGCGTCCGCCTGGAGTTCCCTTGCCATCAATGCCCATCGGGTAGTCGGACATCTCGGCCACCCAAAGTTTGCCATCCGATCCCCAATCGATCGCCACGGGATCCACAACCATGGGCTCTGCCGCGACCAATTCAACACGAAATCCATCGCGCACATGGATCTGTCGCATCGAAGTCGATGGATCAAGTGGGCCGGAATCCAGCTCCGCGTTGCTTGTATCCTCGTCCAGTAATTGCGAGCCGCCGGGGGAGGGGTCGAGTTTCGCGGCGGCGAAGATACCGAATGCTTCTTGCTTCGTGAGCGCTCGATCGTAAACACTAACTTCATCCAGTTTGCCTTCGAAGTTCGCGGTGTTCTTACGATCTCCTCCCAACATCAAAGCCAACCCTGACTGCGACGTTCGACTAGCAATCTTTGTTGCCAACTCTGCTTCGGGATTCCCATCCAAGTACACCAGCACAAAGTCGCCGTTTCGCACGAACACACATTGGTGCCACGTCTTTGGTTGCAAGTTCGTCTTACCGATCGAATTGCCGAAACCCAATCGTCCTGGCGTATCGCTGGCAGATCCCGTGATGAACAACGTGTCTGTTCCTCGCGAAACGAGCGTCCCAGTGCGTTCGCGAAAGTCGACGGGTGTCCCCAAATAGAAGGAGAATTGCACGCTGTACGTTTCCGGTGCCTGGAATTCATCCAGAACCAATTTCCCACCCGCGAGCTGGATCGAATGAGAATCGTGCTGCTGACCGAATCCCTGCCCGATGCGGCCCGGCAGGTGATAGGCGAGCCATCCACTGTGCCGCAACGTTGGTTGATCGCTTGAAGACGCCTCGTCAGGCTGCTCCATATCCTCCATACGCCAATACGCGTACGGGTTGGTAGCCTTGATGAACTTGCTAACTGGCGTCTCTGGTTCCTGGTACTGCTTCCGTGGTCGTTCTGCGACTTCTTCTAATAACTCCAGCAACGCACTCACGATTTTGGGTTCGGCGGCCACTTCCAACCCAGCCGTGGTTGCAGGCCACGTGTTGTATCCTCCCAACGCATGCTGTTCCGGCGGTGGAATGTAGCCACACGCGCCGTTCGCCAAGCTCACGTTCATCGTGACTTCGAATGGACTGCGACGCTTCAGCTTCAGCCCCGTTAGTGCATAGACCTCGTTGGGAATCGCCGTTATTCCGAAGTTACCGATCCGAACCGCCTGCAGCACCACGTCATCCGTTGGGTTGCGATGAAGATGCTCCGCTTGTAACGCGTAGACTTCGAGACGGTCCTTAGGAAGTCGATCGCCACGAAGCTTATTCATGCGACGTGCCCACGCGAGACGAGCTTCATCCGGAACGCGACGCTTCATCGTCATCCGTCGTTCGGCAATTCGCACTGGTACCTTGTCGTGGTACGTCAAGCCTTCAAGAGCCTTCATGGACAGTTCGACGAGTTCATTGGAAAACTGGTCGATGTTTTGAAACGGCTTCTCCGATTTCTGCTTGGTGTAGTCTCCCCACCAGAGATCACCGCTGGTGCCCTGCGACATGATGCTGACGAAATCGGGGTTCTTCGACGACAATCGATCGGCCAGCGAAGCACAGAAACGACCGTAGTAATCAGCAGATACGCCGGCGTGTCCGCTGAAATAGTGCATCGACAGGTTGGCCAGCACGGCAATGGGCTGATCGTTGGCGTCAGCAACGGAAACCAGACTCAGCCACGGATCGATTGGCCCCGCCGGTCCAACAAAGTCCGCGTTTTGATGTCCTGGGTGCATGTTGGCATGCACGGTCGGTTCGCCAAACGGATCCATTTGAATTTTGTCGGTCCGAGTTATCCAGCGACGGCACTTGGTGAAGTGAGACGCGTCAACTTGTGTCCAGCCAACCTTTGCGGGTTGCAGTCGATCGGCGGCCGCTTGAATGGCCTCGGTAATTTTCCCCGGCAAGAAGTCGGCGTAGCGCTCATCGATACCAGAACCAAGACAGAATCGCATAACGCTTGGCGCGGTATGCGTATGTGTGGCAGAAATCAGAATATGGTCCGTGGCGATACCGGTTGACCTATGAGCAAGCTGCTTCGCGACATCACATAGCTTGGCTGGAATCATACAGCTATCGACAACCACGATCGCAACACGCTGCCCACCCGACTCAAACACAACGCACCGTGCGTGCAGCGGGTCCACGATCTTGTGGTCTTCGGCTTGCAAGAAGCCGCCGTTACGAATCACCGGAAGATGCCAGGGGGTTACATCAACTTTCGCAGCCCCACATCGAAACTGCTGGGCAAAGACATCCGTCGACATCAATCCCAGCACAACGCAACTGGCCAAGGCAAGCGGAACAGCTTTCAGGAACGCTGATCTCATCGCAGGTTCTTTCATCGGTTGTGCGATTACTTGGAAATCGACGCAAGCGTTGACAGACAGAAGCGATAGAGCACAACGTGCGTCGGCTTGCGTTAACAGTGTCCCGCCTGCAGCGCGCGATGTAAAGCTTGGGAACGGTTACGTAACAGCGGCGAGCAACGTGCCTCAAGTGTTGGCAGCATTAGCGAGCTAACTTACGAACTCGCTTGATTTAGTTGGATGATCGAACAAGCCAACATGAATCGTGCCGCTCTAGTCCAACGTGCGGATAGTACGTCCTTGCCGCGGGTGCTGATAAAAGAATCAAGGTTGTGTGCTTACCAGCCACGGAATGCGTTTCGGCAATCAACCGCCGCCCGATTCCTAGACGCTGCACATCCGCGTCCACCGCCAAGTCCGAAAGGTACGTGCAATAGTGAAAGTCGGTGATCGCTCGCGACACTCCAACCAACAACCCCTCCGAGTTCCTCGCCGTGACGATCACACTGGCGTTTCTCAGCATGCCTTCGATCTTCTCTACGTCGTCAACGGGCCTGCGTTCGGCCAACGTTGATCGACGAAGCACATCGATAAACTCTTCAGTTTGCAGATCAGGTTCTACCGAAAGCTCAACTTCCATTTGATTCACCATGCGCGACGGAATCGACAAACAGATTTAGTGGGGACGGTTGCAGCAACGACTCAATCGATGACTCGTGGGTTCGGTCAGCCAGATCAACCTCGCACGTCGCTAACCCAACGAATCGGTAACGCAATGTATCCGTGCCTGTGTCCTCCACGGTGCTTGCCGAAATAGCCGAGTGAATAACCGCAAGGAATCAGAAACTGGCCAGCCGCCGGTCGCCTGCTAGTATGCCCAGTCGTAGCCGGTCGCGCCATCGAGTCCTTCCTTTGCGATGTGACGCAGATCTGTGGCTTTTGGTAGGACCGCCGCTCAACGCAGACGGCTGAAAAAGTTTTCAATCCCTAAACCTTTTCATAGGCTTGGTTTACGACTGGCTTTGCGAGTTTTGTGCTGTAGAGAACACGAACCACGCACGTTATAGTCAGGTTCCCACCTTACGCCCTTCGTAACTCTCCCTCCACCTTCCGCAAAAGGCTTCGCCGCATGTTTGGTATCCGAACTCTCGGCATTTTGACCGTCGTTTTAGGCTGCGTAGGACTTCTAGGTGCTGGCGTGAAGCACTTGGTCGGTTCGCGAGACACCAATACGGCGTTCGTCTTCTACGACGTTAAGGAGTCTGACCTGCCGATCGTCGTCACTGAACGGGGTGAACTGGAAAGCCAGGTAGAGACGACGATTACCTGTCGCGTCGAAAACATCGGAGATCGAGGAAGCTCCGGAACGCAAATCATCTACATCGTGCCCAACGGTAGCGCTGTTGAAGAAGGCCAACTGCTGGTTGAGTTCGATTCGGCCACGATTCGCGATCGCCTTGAGGAGTTAGAACTGGCCTATCAGAAGGCCACGTCGGCAAGCATTCAAGCCAACGCAAAGTACGAAAACCAAATTCTGCAGAACCAGACGACTCTCGCGGAAGCCAAGCTTGCCAAAGAGATCGCTGACATTGAATTGGAGATGTACAAGGACGATAGCGATGGAACAGCGAAGCTGGCTAAGGAGCAAATCGATCGCCAAATCGACGAAGCCAAAAACGCGGCGAACGAGGCGCGAGCAACCTTAGAGCTTGCTGAAGTTGAACGCGACGGGATGAAAGAGTTGTTCAAACTTGGCTATCGCGGAAAGAGTGACCTGGAACAAAGTCGCTTGAAATACCTGCAAGCGGAAGACCGTTTGGCGTCCGCACTTAACCAGATCAAAACCTATCGCGGAAACCGGCGAAAACTGGATCGCTTCGAGCGTCTCATGGAAGAGAAGCGATTACAGGGAGCACTCGAAACGGCAGAACGAAACATCAAACAAGTTGAAAACGACAACAAAGCGTTGCTCGATCAATCGCTGGCTTCACGAAACGAAGCGACGAACACCGAAGCCAAAGAGAAGGAACGGTTGACACGTCTGACGGAGCAGTTGGACAACTGCAAAATCTACGCGCCGCACTCTGGAATGGTCGTCTACAAGCGAGAGCGACGTGGCAATACCGAAATCATGGAAGGTGCGATCGTTCGCGAGCGACAGGACATCCTCACGCTTCCTGACCTTTCGAAGATGAAGGTCAAGACGCAGGTACACGAAGCCGTTTTGGATCAAATTCGCGCCGGTCTGCCAGCCTCGGTCAAGATCGATGCATTTCCCGATCGAACATACCGCGGCGTCGTCGAAAAAGTGGGTGTCGTCCCTTCTTCCAATGGCAGCTGGTTCAGTTCTGGCAGCGTAAAGACATACGAGACCGAAGTCCGATTGGTTGACGAAGTAGACGGCCTTAAGCCAGGGATGACCGCCGTCGTCAATATGCACGTCGACAAGATCGAAAACGTGATCTCCGTTCCAGTGCAGTCGATCATCCAGGCCGGTGGAAAGACTTGGTGTTACACCGACGCCGGCAACGGCGTTGCTCGGAACGACATCACAATAGGTCGTTCCAACGACAAATTCGTCCACGTTCAGGAAGGTCTGAACGTGGGTGATCGCATTGTGCTGAACTCGATGGATATCTACGAGCAGCAAAACGATACGCCGAACGAAATCTCCGCCGACTCGGGCGTGCCTGAGATGCCTGAGTCGCTTGCCGAAGTTGGTTATGAAGCTCCCGCCAAGGGCGGCGGTGCGAAAGGGAAACGACCTGGCGGTGCGACGGGTGCAGCCGCAAAAGGAAGTTGGACAGGAAAGGCCGGCGCCGGTGGTCAACCTGCTGGGGGTCGTCCGGGTGGAGGTCGCCCTAAACAGGCAAAGGATAGTTAGGCGCAAACCAAAGGCTCGATTGGCGATGAGGCTTGAGCCTTCCGCCTAACGGCACCAGCATCAAGTCGGCCAGCCACTCACGCAGAGCGTGAGGAGTACGTACCCATCCCGCTCCGCGTGATGCCCCAACCTCCCCGCAGCGATTCGCGCAATCAACCGCTATGAATCTTCACCTTGAGTAACGTATGTGGCTTAACACCGTCAAAGTTGGCGTCAAGAATCTCCTGCTGCACAAGCTCCGCAGCCTGCTCACGATGCTAGGCGTGATTCTCGGCGCCGGATCAGTGATCGCGATGCTTGCAATCGGAGAAGGCTCCAAACGAGAAGCCTTGGAACAAATCCAGCGTTTGGGTGCAAACAACATCATCATTCGCAGCATCAAACCCGGCAGCGGCGGCGACGACGGTGGTGACTCCACAACACAACAGCAGACCAGCATGGTGTTGGAGTACGGCCTGAAGTACAACGACTTCGAACGATTGAAGGCGACGATCCCTACGATCACCAACGCGGTGCCCATCGCCTTGATCACCAAACCCGCAACGCACGAAGGTCGGGGAATCCCGAACGCGCGCATCCTGGGCGTCACGCCGGACTACATCGACATTAAGAG
>CAYQMZ010000358.1:0-7785 GCA_964418725.1 uncultured Pirellulaceae bacterium | reverse complement strand
TCAAAATTGCTAGAGTGTTGGTCCATTCAACTGCAACGACCAACGGCGAGTTCACCACGTGTTTTTTTGTTTTGACGGTATCGACGGAGCGGGCAAGAGCACGCAGAAAGACTTGTTCGTTTCGTGGCTTCAAGAGAGCGGGCACGAAGTAGCAACCTGTCGCGATCCAGGAACCACAGACTTGGGCGAAGCTGTCCGCGGTATCTTGCTGGGTGCGTCGTATCGAATCGATAGCCGTGCCGAAATGTTTCTCTACATGGCCTGCCGTGCACAGTTGGTGAAGGAATTCATTCGCCCTTCAGTAGAGAGCGGCAAAGTGGTCGTATCAGACCGTTTCTTGTTGGCTAACGTTGTCTATCAGAGTTCGCTCGGCGACATTGCCCCGGATGAAATCTGGCAGGTCGGCGACATCGCCACGGAGTCGCTGCTTCCCGATCTTACGTTCGTCTTGGACCTAGAGCCCGAACTTGCGGCTGCACGGGTTGGTGACCAAAAGGATCGAATGGAGACTCGTGGCATTGAGTACTTCACCAAGGTCCGCAATGGATTTCTCGAGCAGGCTCAACGACACCCAGACAGTTGTGCCGTCGTTGATGCGTCACAGGAGATTGATGCGATTCAATCGCAGATTCGCGATGCGGCGATGCGAGTGCTGAAATAGCATTCGATCAATTGTTCGATGCACTTGCTTTCGCCATGTCCGTTGCTGGGCCTGAAGTCTGGCCACTTTGACAACGTGGGTAGAGGCAGAGCAACACTCAGATCGTCAGGACAATCTTTCCAGCCAACGCGCCCTCTTCCTGCAATCGATGGGCTTCCGCTGCGTTTGCTAACGGCAACTCCTTTGCGATGCGCGGCACTAGTTTGCCTTGCACCAGCCACTCGTTGATTTGCGAGGCAGCAGTTCGTTGTTCTTCCGCGGTAGCCTTGAACATGACGAAGCCGTGGATCGAGCAACATTTGACGTAGAACGGTCCGACGGGAAACTCAGGCCGAGCGTTGCGACCTGCCATCAAGACAAGTCGACCGCGATCCTTTAAGTAAGAAATCAACACGTCCATATTGGGTTCACGATGTGTCTCCCAGGCGACGTCGACACCCTCGGGAGCGAATTCGGCAACAGCGGCCGCCAAGTCATCTGTCTTGTAATTGACCACCGCGTCGGCACCCAATTCTCGGCAGATCTCCATCTTCTGCTCGGTCCCCGCAGTCGTGATTACTCGTGCCCCAACGGCCTTTGCCATTTGCACGATCATCTGGCCTACACCTCCGCTACCACCATTCACGTAGACAGACTCACCCGCCTGCAGCTTCGCATCGCGGAAGAGTCCTAGGTGTGCCGTTATTCCAACTAGCGATGTAGCGACCGCCGCTTTGTCGTCCACGCCATCTGGCAAGGGATACAGCCACTGCTCGTCGACTGCACACAGTTCGGAAAACGTGCCTTGCCGACCAAGCAAGCCTTGATTGGACCCCCAAACGCGATCACCGACCTTGAAGCGGTGTGCTTCGGCACCAACTTTCTCGACAACGCCAGCGAGATCGCAACCCAACACGAAAGGAAAAGCTAGGTCTGGAACCAACCCTCCGCGGATGTAGGTATCGATCGGGTTCACATCCACCGCGGTGGTGCGGACCAGAACTTGATTTGGGCCAAGTTCAGGGTCGGGCAAATCGCCGTACACAATGTTGTCCGCTGAACCGAATTCTGTGATGTATGCCGCTTTCATGTTCTCTTTCTACTCGCTTGTCTTGAATCTCCGCTCCCCACAATCGAGATCGCGTCAGGCGGTCTGCGTATCTGGTGGGTAGTGATCGTCCCAATTCTTGACGTTCGGATCTCCCAGCTTTCCGACGCTCTTGGCGACCAGCATCGCGACCGTTGCATCGCCCGTAACGTTGACAGTGGTTCGGCACATATCAAGAACTCGATCGACGGCGAAGATCAAAGCCAGCCCCTGCTCGGGGACGCCAATCGCGCCTAAGACAATGACCAGCATCACCATACCGGCACCGGGCACGGCCGCAGACCCAATCGAAGCCAACGTCGCCGTGACGACGATCGTCAATTGCTTTTCTAGTCCCAAATCCATACCAAACGCTTGAGCGATAAAAACGGCAGCGACCGCCTGGTACAGACTGGTTCCATCCATATTCACGGTCGCACCAATCGGCAGCACAAAGCTACTGACCTCACGCTTGACACCCAAGTGCTCTTCGACACGTTCCATGGTGACCGGTAACGTCGCAGCACTGGAGCTGGTAGAAAACGCCAATAGTTGAGCTGGCGAAATCCCCTTCATAAAGGATCCATAGCTCCGACCAGTCACGAATCTCACCAGCGACGGGTAGAACACAAACACCATGAAGGCCAGGCCAGCGAACACACATACGCTGTACTTCAGCAGAGCGACGAAGAGGTCCAAACTGGGCGTATCGACAACCAGCCCGGCCAGCAATGCGAAGACCCCAAACGGCGCCGTCAGCATGATGAGGTCGATCATTTTCAGAATGACTTCATTCAGACCATCAAAGAAGTCCTTAACGGGCTTGGCCTTTTCTGCTGGGACCAGAATCAGCCCAATACCAAAGAAGATCACGAAGAAGATCACCTTCAACATTTCGCCGTTGCTTGTTGCGGCCTTAAAGATGTTATCTGGAACAACATCGACCAGCGGCTGCAGTGGACCGCTCTCTTTCTGACTGGCCGCGGCAGCGATTTTCGTGTTCGCCTTCTCCGTGAAGTCCTTGATCAGACCGTCGCGAGTAGATTCGGTGACACCCCGACCAGGCCCCGCGATGTTAACCACCAACAGCCCAACACAAATCGCTACGACAGTTGTGAACAGGTACAACGCGATCGTCCGCCCGCCCATGGACGAAAGCTGCGAGATGTCTTGAATGTCCGACACGCCCTTGATCAACGAAGCGACGATCAAGGGAATCGCGATCAACTTCAGCGAATTGATGAAGATCACGCCGAATGGTTTGATCCAGTCGGTGACGAAATCCTGTCCGTTCAGCATGACCGCAATCACGCCAACAAGAAGGCCCAAGATCATTCCGATCAAGATTTGCCAATGGAGTGCAAGTCGCATGATGAAGTCTCACGTAGAGTGCAGCGGAGCTCGAAACGGTGGAGCTCGATCGGTAAAACAAGGCCCTGCGGAATAATCCTGGAACAAGTTAGCTTGAATCGAAGTCGTTGTACACTTAGGCGACGGCCCGTTAAGCTCATTCCCGTAAGCTGACAACACGCGCAGTTAGTTGCATTGACCAACCAGCCAGTTCGCCCAACATCACGAAAGCAGGATACGAAATGAAAAGACCGACTCGAGACTTGGCTATCAGCCTTGTGGTTCTACTGCTGTCGGTAGGCTGCGGCGGAGACTCGGGGCCAACAACCGTTCCGGTCTCTGGCAAGGTCACTCAAGCGGGCCAACCGTTGGCTCAAGCGCTGGTCGTATTCCACCCCAAGGACTCCGCTTCTACGACGCTCGCGTCGCAAGCCGAAACCGATGACCAGGGCGTCTACACTCTCAGCACTTACCTAGGTGGGGAAGACTACAAGCCAGGAATTCAACCCGGCGAGTATCTGATCTCCATCACAAAGCTGGAAGTCGTCCAAGACATGCGTAAACAGCCCAAGAACCTTTTGCCGAAGAAATACAGCCTACCGGCAAAGAGTGGTTTGTCGGCGACCGTCACCGAGGATGGCAACAACACGTTCGACTTCGAAATCGAATAGTCTGGGCGACAGCTACAGCCGGCGACATCATGCTGGTCCACGAAAAAAGGATGTGAACGAAATTCGCTCACATCCTTCATGTAGTCATTTGGCTGTTGTGGCAGCGGGCTCGCTAGTGAGCCGCATCCGCTTCGACAACCTTGCCTTCGTCGTCGACCTTCAGAACCTTGTAGCCGCCGATCGCTTTGTAATAGATCAGCAAGATCAGGAACCCAACGGCCATCGCGGCAGGGATATACGACGTCAGTGTCAGCGCCTTCTGACTACCCCGAAGGTACGCTGTTTGGACCATCGGCACGTCAGTGGCAGCATTGGCCAACAGATCGGGCTTTGCGTCTTCACTGATCAGCGCGGCGGATGAAATTGGTGCCAAGGCGTCGCCACCGTCAGCAGGCTCGGCAATCTTGCCGTCTTCCAATTCAATGCTTTGTGCCGCCGCCAATTTGGCTGGATCAATCGGCGTGTAATCGTAGTACCAGCTGGATGTTGGTTCCGGACTCGCGTAGCGTTCAAAGGTCTCGGCAGAAACCGATTGCAATACTTCCGAAGTCGAGAATCCTTGTTGTGCACCGATTCGTGCGCCGGCAATCTGACCGACGGTCAACATACCTGCAGCACCCAATGCACCCATCGCAACCGAACCACTTTGTGGATAGCGTTCGCCAGCCACACCGAGCATGGTCGGCCACAGGAACGCTTTTCCGAAGCTATAGAACGTAGCTGCCATGAAAATCATTGGAATGCTGTCGATCGGCGATCCCAACCATAGCAATCCCAAGAAGGCAATTACAGAACTCGCGAGGAGCAAACCGATTGGATTGACTTTGTGAACGATAGGCCCCGCGAAGAAGCGAAGCACAAACATCAATGCCGAGGTGTAGACCAAAATCAGGACGGCGTTCGGCAGCAAGTTCTCCATCAACTTGGTCATCCACGAGTCAACACCCAACTCCATGTAGCCAATCAAGCCGTGCAGGACGATCAACAGTAGGAATGGAAGCGAAGCAAAGCAGGAGAATACTTGCCCAAAGTTTGCCGCTTTCTCGCCCACTGTGTCGGGGAACTTCTCTGGAAACGCAAGAATACCGTACAGCAAGACGAAGATCGCAAAGCTGGACAGTGCAAGGTGCCACGGCAGTTGCGTAAACCAACAGTTGTCACCAATGAAACCGGCGGCAAACAATCCACCAATGATCATGCCCGCCGGCCAACCAGCGTGCAGAATGTTCAGATAGTGAGTTTGGTTTTCTGGATATAGCTGGGCGATCAACGGGTTGATCACAGCCTCGTACAGACCCTGGCAGATCGAGAAAAGGAATGCACTCCAGAACAGCAACTTTACCACGTTCGCGGTCGCGTTCTCGGGGTCGCTTTCCTGCCAGCCATCAAACATTGGATTCGCGAGGAATAGCATCGCGGCACTGGCCAAGTGCAAGATGAAGGCAAGAATCAGTAGCTTCTTGTAACCGAACTTCTCGACCAGAATTCCGCCGAAGAAAATCATCAGGCCAAAGCCCAAGAACCCGGCACCGAGAATGCTTCCAAACTCGCCACCGCCGATACCAAACCGGCTCTCCCAAACACCGCCGACGGCGGTTCGGGTGGCGAAGCCGATCCCAGAAGCGACAAGCGTCAGAAAGCTTGCCCACATTAACTTGGTTCGTGAAAATTGGTTTTCCATGCATTACTCCATGGTCAAAACGCCGAGCTAAACGCGGCTTGCGAAACAGAAATATACCCAGTTGCGCAAACCACCCTGTCGCGCGACCGACACCGTACAGCGATCGGCAGACAAGAACACACGCATTCGGCAGCGCGTACACACCGCATGCGCTTGCCTGCCAACCGCCATAGAATGCACGAGTATAGCCACTGGCTAACGCGTTTAGAACTACAGTTTGCCCGTGAAAAAGGGCCTAGATCACGCGTGAAACGGTCGCTGGTTCGCGGTCAACTCCGGCCGCAACCGTCTCATTCTGCAAACTACACAGCCATGGCAATCGCTATCGACGAAGCGTACGCTGTGGCTCTTCAGCAAGCGGATTGAAGCGTTCGATTGGCTCACTGGATGGGTGCAATTGCTCCCGAATCAGTGGCAACAAAGTGTCAACGATACATTGGGCGTAAGCTTCCGAACCGTGGTCGTTTACGTGCAATCCGTCGTAAAACAATCGGTTCTGTTCCGCGGCGTCTGGGAATTCGTCTTCTAGATAGGTCACCAGATCAACCAAGCCTGCCTGCTCTTCCTGAGCGACCTGCCGAATCGTCCGATTGAACAACACCTGAGTATCTTCGTTCACCCACGAAGGCGTCATGTCGTTGAACTGATTTCTAACCGGCTGTGTCATGAGGACGGGACGAATTCCGAAAGCATGGCAGGCCCTCACAAATATTCGAAGTCGACTTTCAAATTCGTGCGCCGATGCGATGGGCTTGTCGTCGATCTCTGAATCAGATTCCTGGCGCCGCGGCGTTTGTTCGCCTACCGACGGAACCAAGTAGGTACGTTCGCGAACCGTCTGGCGGACGATGGCCAATGTGTATGAATGATTCGTCAAACGCATCAGTGTTGCCCGCGCGATCGCTGACCAGCCAAAGAACTCGCCTTGCCGAGAAGCATAGTCCCCGGTTTGCTCGAGAACGCCGATGTCATTGCACGCGTGCATCATCACAGCAAAATCAGGACGGTCTGCTACGACGTGGTTCAGCAGGTTGTTGATCGAATCATGAACCGTGCTACCAGATTTGCCAGCGTTCATCGTGCTGACCCGCAGCCCATGCTCCGCTAGCAACGTCGACACCAACGTCGGAAATCGCAACGATTCCGCCACAGCGAAGCACTCGGTGGTCGAACCGCCTAAGAACGCAACGCGAACGTCTGGGTTCTCATACTGCAGACTAGGCTGGATGTACGATCGCTCTCCGGTACGCAGTCGCGTATGAGGTTTCTCTGGGTGAATGATTGACCGATTCAGTGGATGGTTGGTGTTAGCCTGGTGCAGTCGCAACTTCACGACGCGATCAGGTTGGTCGTACCGAAAAGGATTCTCCCAGACGAAGCGCAGCAATACTTCCGCGCAGGCCAAAGCGAACAAGAAAGCCACAAGGGCCGTCAACCACCTAATCCATTTCTCCGTTCGCTTCATAGCAACCACATGACATCTCATTGGATGTCGGCGTCAATATTCGGGATGCCTAGCAGATACCAAAAATGGTCCGTGTGTTCCTAGATCAGCAAGATAAACAGAACAACGAACCTCCCAGGCTTTGACAGCAACACCTTTAGTCAACAACGGACGCGACGTCGGTAGGCATTCTTCCGACTTTCGACCTCGCCTGCGAAGCCACCCGCCTTCCCAAAAGAAGCGACTGCAAGTTGCTATCAATGGCAACGCTATCACACGTGAGAGATTGTCGTTCAGCTAGCGAACGACCAAGCTGACTTGACCGTACAAACAGACCGCATCTACGTTATCAGTTGGTGCATACCGTAAATGAGCGACCAAGGATGGTTGCCTCAGCGTTCTGATGCGCGCAATCGACGAAAGGATGCGTCGTTGACCTCACGCGTCTATAGCTTTGTGAAGTCTATCGTCTCGTGGACGATCGCCACGATCGTGGTATGCGCTGGGATCGGTACGGTCTACTACATCTATCGCGGCAATGAAGAACTGCGTGCTCGCGTTGAATTGGAACTATCAAAGGCCTATCCAAACCAAACGGTCACCGTAGGTTCCGCTCGGCTGCTGCAAGGTGAAGGGTTGCAGCTTCGAGAAGTCTCCATCGTTCAGCCAAGTTCCGGACGGTCATCGCGCACGGAGCTGGCGTATGTGAACGAGGCAACGTTCTTTTGCACGCCGACGCTTGAACAGTTGATGAAAGGCCAAGTCAATGTTCATCGTGTGGAAGTCCGCGGCCTTTCGCTGTTTCCGCAGCGATTTCGCGATGGGACATGGAACATCGCGAGTCTGATCCCGGTGAAGAAAGCCGATCATCGGATGCCCATGATCGCAATTAAGGACGCACAGGTTCAGGTC
>CAYQMZ010000357.1:0-7822 GCA_964418725.1 uncultured Pirellulaceae bacterium | reverse complement strand
TGACCTAAACAGCGGGTCGACGGCCGGGCGGCACGAATTCTCTGGCTCGTCCTTGCTCAACTTGGCTCGCACCGTGTCTCGGTCGCGAGTCGTGAGTAGATGGTGGTCGCCGGGCGCTATGAGTATCTCGCCTGCGCGAAGTTCTTCGCCGTTGGTGGCTTCGCGAACTTGATGTCCCGTTTTCATTGCTAGGCGATCAGCCAGTCTGCGTGTGAAAATCGGTGGCATGTGCTGGACGACAAGAATGGGCGAAGGGAAGTCGAGCGGCAACGCTGAGATCAATTGCTCTAGTGCTTCGGGACCACCGGTCGACACCCCAACGCCAATCGCTCCAAGACACTCTGACATTCCGCCGAGAGGACGTCTGCCCATCGGGCGGGCCATGTTTTCTGGTCGAGGCGAGGCTGCTGGGCGCTGCTGTTGCTTTGGCACAGCTCGCGGCTTGATTCCAACTGAACGATAGATCTTGGGGACCAACTCGCTTTGAACATGGTCCATCGCTTGTTTGATGTGTCCGATGTTGGCTGGCTTGGTGGCCACCTCTGTGGCGCCCGCGTTGAGGGCATCTTGCGTCGCTTCGGCCCCGTGGCTTGTGAGCGAACTGAACATGATTACGGGGAGCTTGGATGTCCGTTTGCGAATCTCTCGAACCGTGTCGATTCCATCCATCACAGGCATTTGGACGTCCATCACCAATACGTCTGGACGAGCGTCGTGCAGTTTGTTCAGTGCGTCCTGTCCGTGCTTGGCTTCGCTAACAACAGCCAGCATTGGGTCGGTTTGCAATGCTGTTTTGATCAGTCGGCGCATGACGGCCGAATCGTCGCACAGCATGATTCGAATCGGGTCGTTCATTAGTCGCCACCTTTCGCCGAAGCAGCCGATGCGACATCCTTGAGAACTTCCGCCATGATGGTGTGCGCGATATCCGCAAACTCGCCAACGAGTTTGTCGGAGTACACAGAGCCCAAGCAGTGAATGCCCCGGTTGCCGTCGATGTCATAGCCGTTTGGCTCTTCGAAGGCTTGCAGGTGATTGGCGATGTGGTCAGCGCTGGCGACGAGTGCCGTCAATCCTTGCTCGGGCTGTTGAACGTCCGGTTCGTGGTGGTAAAGGATCGCCATTACCAACGATTTGGGCAGTCCACTTTGCTCCGCGAACCAAGCACCAAAGCGACAGTGGTCGGTCGCTAGGATGGTTTGCTCTCGCAGCAATAGCTCGCTGTCGGATTCCTGAAAGTCCAGCGGATCTGCGTAGGTAAAGGATTCTGAAGACGCCAAGGCCAGCAGCAGTCGTCCCAAATCGTGCAGTAATCCAGCAGTGAATTCCTCGCCGTAGAATTCAAGATTTAACGCTCGATTTAAGTGAACGCAGGTCGTCGCGGTGATGACGCTGTGCTGCCACAGCAGTTCGCGCACCCACTCTTGTTCTAAGGGTAAGTTCTTCATCAAGCTGGCGGCACTTGACGTCAGGATCAGGTTTCGACACTGTCGAAACCCAAGTCGCACAATCGCCTGTTGAAGGTTGACGACGGGTGTGCCACAGGCGAAGACCGCGCTGTTGGCCAGGGATAAGATGTCCGTGGCCAGCTTGACATCTCTTTCAATGACGGAGGCGAATTGCTTTGAATTGCAATCTGGATCCTTGGCAAGTTCCAGTGCCTCGTATGCCACCGCTGGCAACATGGACAGTTCATCCGCTCGCGAAAGCAACGAGCGCTGCAGCGACTCTGGCGGTATGAGGTCAGGGCTGATTACTGATTCCATCTGTCTCTCCAAATTCCCTTACGCTATGACCGAACCGGCATGCGAACACCAATCAGCTTCAGTTTGTCGACCAAAATCTGACGCGTGAAAGGCTTCATCACAAATTCGTCGACACCGGCAAGCAGTGCACGCGCCATTTGTGTGGGGGCTGTCTCGGTGGTCACCATCATGATTTTCAAGTTCTTATGTTCAGGCTTTCCTCGAACAACTTTCACAAATTCGAGCCCGTTCATTTCGGGCATGTTCCAGTCGACCAACACGACTTCGATTTTGTCTGCATGCTCTTTAAGCTGCGCTAAGCCTTCGCGGCCGTGACCGGCTTCCAAGATCTCGAAGCCGAGTCCAGTCATGATTCGACCGACGAGTCGACGCATGGCGCGAGAGTCTTCGATGATCAGTGCGTACATTTTCTTACTCCGTGAACATGACGCCCTCGTATCCGGACGTTTTGAGCTCGATCGTTTGACAGAGCATGTGCAACAGGAACGAATTGAACAGACTTAGCCAACGACCGATTCCTCCGACTCAGCAAGTCGATACTTGCCACGCTTGGAATCGGTCAGTTCTTCTTCCACTTCGCCAACGATCGAAAGCAACTCGGCCGCAATGGACTCGATGTTTGCTGCCGTTTGCATCGTTTCATCAGAGCCAACCGTGGAAGTGTTTGCGATGTCTGCGACCTTCGAAATACTTTGTGCGATTTCACCACTGCCGGTCGCGACTTCGGAAATGCTGCGAGAGATCTCCGAGGTCATGGCGGTTTGTTCTTCAACGGCGTTGGCGATGGAGTTTTGGCTTTCGTTGATTTGTGAGATAACGCTGCTTACCAAACCGATTGCTTCGACGGCTTCTTGCGTGTCGGTTTGAATTGTTTCGATGCGCCGAACGATGTCTTCCGTGGCCTTGCTTGTTTCTTTCGCAAGTTCCTTCACTTCATTCGCCACCACTGCGAAGCCCTTCCCTGCGTCTCCGGCTCGGGCGGCTTCGATGGTTGCATTGAGGGCCAGCAAGTTCGTCTGCTCGGCGATCGAGTTAATGACCTTAATGACGTTACCGATCTCGGTGCTACTCTCACCCAGGCGAGTAATCGTGTCATTCGTCGTACCTGCAGCATCGACTGCCTCTCGCGCGACGGATGTCGCGTTGGATGCGTATCCTGCGATTTCTTTGATACTGGCTTCGAATTGAGCCACGGCGGTCGCCAGTGATTGCGCGTTCGCACTCACTTCTTCTGCCGCACCGCTGGCCATGGTGGCTTGATCTGAAGTTGCTTCGGCACTTTCACGCAATCGGCGACTAACGTCTGTCAGATCGTGAGAGGACAGTTGCTGCAGTTGGCTTGCCGAACCGCGAAGTGGATTGACCGTCTCGCGGGCAGTGAACCAACCAAAACCAGCGACACTGGCCAGCAAACCGGTTATGGCGACGATGGACCAGAGCACGCGGCTGCTGAGCACTTGGGCTACTTCTGCTTCGTCCGCATCGTTACGTGCTCTTGCTAGTGCGACCACATGATCGATGGCGTCGCGGTGCTTCTTGAAATTGGATCGCAGCGAGCCTCGAACTAATCCCTGCGCCGTTCCAGAATCACCGCGAACACATGCCGGAATGAACTCGTCAAACAAAACGTTGAAGAACTCGTCAGCAGGCTCGAAGCACCCTACCGTCTTGGCATGCTTGAGTTCGCTTTCATCTAGGTCTTCTACCCAAAACGCGTGACGGTCTTCGAATCCGGCACGCAGTTCATTGCATTTTTCGACATACAATGCGATCTGCTGAGGGTTGGCTCCAGCGGCCACATCATCCGCCATTTGCATCGCCATCAAGTAGGACTCGATGATGCAGCTGGGCGGCGGCAAGATGTCCGCAATCAGGTCTTTGCCCTGGGCTATGCGTTCATAATAAGGTCCGTGGACCTTGATCACCGACATAGTGTTCCACGACCAGAGTGCACAACAAATCAAGTTGAATGCACATACTCCCACAAGGATATAGATCTTTGCGCGAACGGTTAGTCGATCGAATGCCATGTCCGAAACCTCTCTGAATTGCCCAGCAACGCCCCTTGCGTTGACTCAAATCAGTTCACAAATGCCCAGTAAAACGTTGTTGTCGAGAATCTTTCGACTTACCTTGCCGCAACTTCGAAGAGCTCCGAAGCGAACTCGTCGATGTTGGCGGCAGACGTTGTGTTTTTCGCAGAGTCGGAGACCTTGTAGATGCTCTGTACGATCTCGTCGCTACTGCTTACGACCTCGGTGATGTTTCGCGAGATCTCTGAAGTCATCGCCGATTGCTCTTCAACCGCACCAGCAATCGCGTTTTGACTTTCGTTGATCTGCGAAATCACTTCGCTTACGAGACCGATCGCGTTGACCGCTTCTTCGGTGTCGTTTTGAATCGTTTCAATACGACGGACGATGTCTTCCGTCGCCTTGCTCGTTTCCTTCGCCAGTTCCTTCACTTCGTTAGCAACAACGGCGAATCCCTTACCAGCCTCACCAGCACGAGCAGCCTCGATCGTTGCGTTCAAAGCCAACAGGTTGGTTTGTTCCGCAATCGAGTTAATGACTTTGATAACGTTGCTAATCTCAGCACTACTCTCGCCCAATCGCGAGATGGTCGTATTCGTCGTTCCAGCGGCTTCTACCGCTTGGCGTGCAACACTGGCTGCGTTCGATGCGTTGCCGGAGATCTCTCGAATACTGGCTTCGAACTGTTCAACAGCGGTTGCCAACGACTGAGCGATACCGTTCATCTGGTCTGCGGCGCTGCTGGCCATGCTGGCCTGGCTGCAGGTGTTTTCAGCATTTTGCTTCAATCGAACACTCATTTGGCCAAGTCGATTTTCCGCGATTTGACGTAGTTCAACTGACGAGTGACTGACTTGATTTGAGACACTTCGAGAGCACCAGAACGACCAACCGACGCTTAGTGCTGTGACCGCGAGGCCAGCGAGAATCGAGAAAGTCAACGTCGTGGAGTTGGAAGCTTGAGCGACTTCGCTGAGTCGCATGACGGCAGCATTGGTCGCTTGGTGAATGCGTTCCGTATTTTCAATCAGTTTGGCTTCCGCACCCGCGCGGGCTGCAGCTGAAGTGCTGGCCGCCTGCAGATATCGGTTCGCGAAGCTGACTTGAGCGTCGATCGCAGTACCTTGTTGACGAAGCAGTTCGACCAACTGTGTGTCAGTTGCGGCGGGAATTGTGCCGACGCTGCTGCTGCCACCGCTCTTCAGGAGCGCCAGTGATTTCTGCATCTTGTCTTGCGTGGCTCGATAGTCGACGGGCTGTCCGACTGCCGCCTGCATCAATTCGCGAGTGAACTGTTGATTCAACATCCGCTGTCGGCTCGCAACGTTGATTGCGGCAGAATTCTTGTTCGAATTGGCCGATTGCCAGCTCAACAGGGCAAGCAAGCCTGCTGCCGTAACAGCGGTTAGTAGCGGTACCGTCGCCAGACGCTGTCCGATAGAAAACTTGTCTGCAAAACTGTTCATTGACACTCGAATACCCTCGCGATTTATGATCGTTAATTTGTGACTGGTTAAATTGGAAGTTAGACTGCGACTTGGAGCACACGCTCCGTATCGAGAATCAGTAGTAGTCTGTCATCCAGCTTGAATGCTCCTCGAATGAGCTCTCGCTGGTTGCCTTGAAGTGTTTCCGGAGGTGGTTCGAATCGATCGCGAGCCACTTCGACGACGTCGCCGATCTCGTCAACCAACAAGCTGACTGGGCCTTCCGCGGATCGAATCACCACGTTCATCGACTGAGCCAAGTCTTCGGCTGCTGACAGCCCCAAGCGTGCACGAAGGTCTAGTGCACTGACGATTTGACCTCGCAAATTCATCAGCCCGTGGATAACTGGCGGCGCGAGCGGAACTCCCGTCGTGCGTTGCGGGCGAATGACTTCTTGAACTTCTTGTACCTCGACACCGAACAGCAGGTCGTCCACGCGGAACGTGCAGTATGAGTCGCGGTTGTGAGTGTTGGCTTCCGACATTGGCTTACTCCGTTGATTCTTTCTCCGGGCTGGTTACGCGGCTGACTCATCAAAGAACTGAGGACATGTCTGTCGGATGAGTTGCTCAAGATCGATGACCTCAGTAACGCGGTCATTGATGATTCGTTGAGCATTCGCGTCCTGCGAGTCATGCACGTGAACGATGTCGACAATTCTGCCAACGACGACGCCAACACCTTGATTGCCTGTCGAGTAGACGACGGTGTTGAGTGTTTCGTTGCCTGTCGTTGGAATGCCGCCGTAGCCGCCACTCAATGAGATCAGTGGCAAGATTTCGCCACGGTATTGAACGACTTGGCTTTGGCCCAATCGCTCGACATTCGACGCCTGGAATTCTTCGAGGCGAGCGACCGTTGATAGGCGAACGGCAGCACGCGTATCGTCGCTCGTGTCGACAATCAGCAAGGCTTCGGTATCGCCATTCACTTGGCCTTCCGCAGCACTGTTTTCGCTGAGCGACCGATCGCGATGTTCTGTAAGTACGCTGCTCTTCTGTGCTAAGCCAATCGCATCCAGGATCAACGCAACGGTTCCGTCACCCATGATGGTGGCACCTGCGTATGTCCGGATTCCTTGAAGCAGTTGGCCCAGTGGTTTGACCACGATTTCCTGCGTATCGGTGACGGCGTCGACAACCAAACCGAATTGACGATCTTCCGCCTGCAAGACCACGATGTTGATGCTCTCCAAGCAGTCGCCTCGTTGACGACGGGAACGCAGTCCAAGTTGCTCGTCCAGGTAGACCAACGGCAGCAAGTTTTCTCGCAGTCGGTATACCGGTACGTCGTGAATGAATTCGATTTCGGCTTGAGCCTTATCGCCTTCCAAGCGGACAAGTTCGAGCAGCCCAACTTGTGGAATGGCGTAGGAGATTTCGCGAACCTTAACGATCAACGCCGGAACAATCGCGAGTGTCAGCGGAATCTTGATTCGAAGTGTTGTGCCTTGACCGGCAGTGCTTTGAATGTCCAGCGTGCCGCCAATGCGTTCGATGTTCGTCTTGACGACGTCCATGCCGACGCCGCGTCCAGACACATTCGTGACTTTCGCGGCTGTCGAGAATCCTGGTAGCAGAATCAGGTTCGTCAACTCGCGTTCGTTCATGCCTTCTGCTTGCTCAGCAGAGATTAGGCCTTTCTCGATCGCCTTGTCGCGAATGCGTTCGCAATTGATTCCGCCACCATCATCGATGATCTCGATATTGACTTGGCCACTTTCGTGGAACGCGCGAAGCAACAACAAACCTTCGGGCGACTTGCCGTTAGCCTGACGAACGTCGGGCGACTCGATACCGTGGTCAACAGAGTTCCGCACGATATGAGTCAGTGGATCCTTGATGGCCTCAAGAATCGTTTTGTCCAATTCCGTGTCAGCTCCTTCCATCCGCACTTCGACCTTCTTGCCGAATGCCGTTGAAAGGTCGCGAACGACGCGAGGCAGTTTGCTCCATGCGTGGCGAATTGGTTGCATTCGCGTCTTCATCACGCCTTCTTGCAACTCTGTCGTGATCAGGTTCAGTCGCTGACACGCTGCGACCATCGTCGCGTCTTCTGATTCACTGCAGAACTGAAGAATTTGGTTTCGTGAGAGTACAAGCTCACCGACAAGGTTCATAAATTTTTCGAGTAGCTCGACGAGGATTCGTACTGTTGCGTCGGCAAGCGAGTAAGTTCGCTCGCCCGGGTCGGCTCCCTTGTCTTTTCCGGCCGGCTTTGCAGCAGCGGCGGGCTTTGGCGCGGGAGGTTTCGCCGCTGGTGGCGGCGTTGGTTTCGCTTCCACCTTCGGTGGCTCTGCTGGTGCACTTGCCGCCGGTGGAGCCGGCTCCGCCGCGGGTGGTGTTTCAACCTTGGCCTCCGCGGGTGCTGGTTCGGCAGGTTTGGGCGCGTCGGCCGTTGGCTCTGTGGCTGCAGGCGGAGTAGCGGCCGGAGTTTCAGAACTTGCTGCGGCTTCTGTTGCAGCGGCAGGTTCACTGGTTTCCGTTGCCGCGTTGGTTGTTTCGGCTTCGCCGGTGACAGCTTCACCCGTTGCTG
>CAYQMZ010000356.1:0-7824 GCA_964418725.1 uncultured Pirellulaceae bacterium | reverse complement strand
CCGATTCATGCAAACAACGTCGATTCGGTTTATACTATCGCCCGGCAGTCTACACGCTTCCTTGGGGCGGTCCTCTCTGTCACGTGTTTGAGTCTCTTACTCGCAGGCATCACCCATGATTCGCAACATCCTGTTCTTCTTGATTACTGTCCTTTCGATTCAATGCTTGGCGGAGCCAACCTCAGCTGAGCCGCTTCGCGTGATGAGTTTCAATCTTCGATATGGCAAGGCGGACGACGGTGAAGACAGCTGGCCTAAACGAGACTGGTTGGTGGCAAAGACGGTCAAGCAGTTTGGCCCGGACCTAATGGGCACCCAAGAAACACTGAAATTCCAATCAGAGTTCTTGAAAGAAGAACTGCCTAGCTACACGTATTTCGGCAGATCAAGAATGAAGACGCCTAACGAACACTGCGGAATCTTTTTCAAGACTGACCGCTTTACGAAACTTGCAGGCGGCCATTTCTGGCTCAGCGAAAAACCAGACATTCCCGAATCCAAGAGCTGGGATTCTTCGTTACCACGCATGGCAACCTGGGTTCTGCTAAACGACAAAACCGATGAAGCGGCGTCTGCGATCCTGTTTGTGAATACTCACTTTGATCATCGTGGTGCCCAAGCACGCGCCGAAGCGGCAAAGTTGATTCGCCAAAAGATTACCCAACTCCGAGCAATCGCCGATGACCCTGTCACCGTCGTAACAGGTGACTTTAACACCGCCGAAGCCAGTGAGCCCTACAAGGCATTCTTGCACGAGAACAAAGACCTAGTTGATACCTATCGTGTGCGCCACCCGGAAAGGGGCGAGAACGAAGGCACGTTCGGAGGCTTTCGCGGTAATACCGCAGGGTCCCGAATCGACTGGATACTTGCGAGCCCGCAGCTAGAGGTGGTCGAAGCTGAGATAGATCGAACAGAAGAAGATGGCCGATTTCCCAGCGACCACTATCCTGTTACTGCAGTGTTGAATCGAAAGTAGCGAACGGATGGGTAACGAATGGGAATGACCAATCCCTATGAGGCGCCGGTTGCTGTACAAGCAGACCAAGTGGCCATCCGGCCAGAGACTCCCTGGTTCACTCGCTTCCGCGAAATCCTGGTCATCACCGGAGCAATCGCATTCAGCCGAGCGTTTCTGGGCGCGTGCATTGGCGCGACGGTCACCTCTCCATCTCTAGGAGGAACGCAAGTATTCCGCGCCGTCTTTGGCGGTGCGTTATTCGGATTCCTGAGCGCTGCGTTGCCGGCGTTCGTGATCATCGCATTGTGCTACGCTGCTTTTGCCTGGATACAGTCTCAGCAGACACAATTGATTGTCAGCGGAATCGTAAGCGGTGTTGTCACCGGCTTTCTTTCGGTTGTCGTTGTCGCTGCCAATTGGGCCGATCCCATGCTCTACTTCTTGGCCGGACTGGGCGCACTTGTGGGACTCTTGGGAGGGCTCGGTGGGGCAATCGTCATCGCGCAGCGCAGACGAACGGCTACCGTCACTCTGGCAAGCTCATCAGAATGAAGAACGTTCACTGTTGGTTGATGTAGTCAATCAGCAGCCGTAGCTTCGCTAGATTGCGGCGGTCGAAGTGAAACACAAGACGCTTCATCTCTGCCAACTCCGGCTCATTCTTTTCTTCCGGCAACGCATCGGTTTGCTCAAACGTACCGCTGACAACGAACCCCAGGTACGTATCCTTGATATGCTGAAGTGCTTCTTCACCAAGGGGTTTCTTTAACCTCAGCACTAATTGTTCGCGGACATACCGCATGCTGTGGTAGACGCGGTAAAACTTGGTGCACTCTTCAACTGCTTGCTCGCAGCTATCCGTCACTAGATATAGGGACGTATCATCTGGTGAGATCATGCCACCTTCGAGCAGCTCTTTGCGAAGAAAGCGGTCGAACGATTTCCAGTACGTTCCTCCTGGTGCATCCAAGAAAACGACAGGAACGGGATCGTGCTTGCCTGTTTGGTTGAGCGTCAGTACTTCCATCGCTTCGTCGAGTGTGCCGAAGCCGCCCGGCAAGCAAACAACAGCGTCGCACTCTTTCACGAACATCAGCTTGCGCGTGAAGAAGTACTTCATATGCACTAGCTTTTCGTCACCTGCAATGACCGGGTTCGCGTCTTGCTCGAATGGCAACAGAATGTTGAGTCCCATTGAGTGCTTACGACCTGCGCCCACATGCCCCGCTTCCATGATGCCGGCAGCGGCGCCGGTGATAACCAGCCAGTCTTGTTCAGCCATCGCCTTCCCAAATTCAACGGCCATCTTGTAGGCGGGTTGGCTGGGCTTTGTTCGAGCCGATCCAAAGACCGTCACTTTGCGAATGCGACGATACGGTGTGAAGACCTTAAAGGCATAGGCGAGCTCCCGCATCGCGCGACTGATGATTTTTAGATCACCGCGCGTAGAGCCCTGAGCTTCGAGTTTGTCAGCCGACTGCTTGATCATCTCGATCAAGTCACTGACATGGCGATTAGGATGGTGCTCCGCTCCAGATTTAGATGGCATGATAGCTCGACTCCTATCGCCAGTTCGGACGTCGTCGAATGCTGGCTTGTACTTCCGACTTACTCCCAACAGTTCCCGGGGTTAACAAGCGAGTAAGCTGTGAAAGCGGCCTTCGGCTTTATCACTTTCGTCGAGCCCGGATTCGTGCAGAAGACCTACGCGGAACGTCGCATGTTTCGATACGCTGAAATGACTTCGTAGAGGTCTGTAGAAATCGACACTTTTTCGTTTCGAAAGTCATCCGCCCAGGCTAAACCCTGAACCGTGGCATCTGTCATCGTGTCAAACAGCGTACTTAGCGGGACTTCTACGGCCTGGCTATCTTTGGCTTCCACGTTAGAAAGCGGGACACTGCTGTTGTCATCTGGACCGAAATAGACCCGCAAGCTGCGATCTTTAGGCATAACTTATCCATTTCACCTGGATAGATGCCGGGAACTGGTGATCCACACGATCTCCAGACACGCCCCCCGACGTAACAACCTCCGTATCGTCGAATCCACCCGCACAGATTAACCAAAACTCATATTCACCTGCCGCGATAGCAAAGCTGGTTTTAGTCGACAGTTAATCGGACTACACTGTGAGTTCGTTCTGACCCGCAAGAACATGTTGTTTTTGCTGGCCCGTCCATCTGGTCAGACGATCAATGCTTACGGTTGGGAACCGCACTGGGTTGGGGGATGACGCCCCGCTACTGCAGGTCGCTTAGTTTAAGAGGTCACCAATGAGATACTTACCTTTGATAATCGTTTCGTTTTTGCTGTCAGCTTCCAACGCGTTTGCTGACCATCACGAATGGCATTCGTTGTTCGATGGTCGCACGCTGATGGGCTGGCAATCGAATCCGGAAAACCCTGAGTCGTTTTCGATTGAAGACGGCGCCATCAAAGTAAAGGGCGAGCGATCACACTTGTTCTATGTGGGAACAGTTAACGACGCAGACTTTCAAGACTTTGAATTGAAGGCCAAAGTAAAGACGATGCCAAAGGCAAACGCTGGCATCTACTTCCATACGAAATACCAAAAGGATGGATGGCCATCCGTTGGCTACGAAGCTCAGGTCAATACGTCGCACGGAGATCCTCGCAAGACCGGCAGTCTGTATGCCGTAGATGATGTCGACGCGGAGACATTGGCAACGACGGGCGCAAAAGACGGCGAGTGGTTCGACTACTACATTCGAGTTTATGGCAAACAAGTAACGATCAAGATCAACGGCAAAGAACTTGTGAATTACACGCAGCCACAAGATCCCAAACGAGACCCTAGCATGAAGGGACGCGTCCTGAAGTCGGGAACGTTTGCACTGCAAGCGCACGACCCAGGAAGTGTCGCTTACTTTAAAGATATTCTTGTTCGACCACTTCGCTGAGCCGACCGGCGGCGGCGAATGCCGAACCTTTTTGATCTCGGTGGGAAGATGGGTAATTCATCTTGCTTGACACCGAGACACGTTGACGACTAGATTGCGCCGCTAGCCCGCATTTAATTCGGCGGGCAGCGAGCCCCAGGTTTTATGGAAATTACGCAGTTGATTGATTTGGAGAGCATCGCGAAGCAACTCAAGCTTCCTTTGCCCGGCGTGCAACGTACCGCCGAACTTCTCGAAGAAGGGAACACCGTTCCCTTCATTACTCGCTTTCGCAGAGATCAAACCGGTGGTCTCGATGAACAGCAGATTCGAATTATTGAATCGGAGCTGAAGCGATCCAAGCTGCTAGCCGAACGCAAAGAAACGATCCTCAAATCGATCGAATCTCGCGGGAAGCTTACGGACAAGCTTGCGTCGCAAATCAAGAAAGCGAAGGTCCTTGGTGACCTCGAGGATATCTATCTTCCTTACAAGCCCAAGAAGCAATCGCTGGCGTCCGTCGCGCGCGCCCGTGGTCTCGAACCACTGGCTAACGCCATTTTGGAAGCCAAGGAAGCAACGCCCACGCTCGAAGAGCGCGCTGCAGAATTCGTCAACGCGGAGAAGGAAGTCCCCGATGTCGACACGGCGCTGGAAGGTCTCAAACATCTGATTGCTGAGTACTTTGGACACAACCGGCAGGTGCGATCCCACCTGCGACGGCACCTCTCAAAGAACGGCCGACTAGTTTGCAAGAAGATCGACCAACCCAACCCGGATGCTGCCACGGAGTCAGATCCTCCGAAGCAATCGGACTCACCAACCGAAGGTGATTCGACGACGAGCAAACCAGCGGAAGAAGCGGCAGATGCAAAGCCCGCTGAAACAAGCTCCGACGCAACTGCGGCGACGCCCAGCGATGAAGCACCAACCGGAAACGAAAGCTCGAGTGCGAACGCTGAGACGACCACGGAATCAGTACCTGCGTCGGTTGCAGCAGACAACGGCGAAGATGCGGTAACCACCGCGAATGAAGCTGCCCAACCTACAGAGCCGGCTCAAGAGAGTTCCGAAACCGTCGATGCCGCCACCGCTCCAGCTTCCGTAGCGGAAGCAGACGCGTCTACAGAATCAACGCCGACAGCGGACACACCAGCAGACTCCGACGCAACCAGCGCCGAAGCCTCGCCTGAAACGACGGCGACACCTGAGAGTTCATCGGCGGACGGCGCTGCGGCGGACACTGCAGCAACAGCTGACACTGCGGCAACCAGTGACTCTGACAAGCCGAAAGACGAGTCGGCTCCGAAAGCCGCAGAAAGCAAAGACAAGAAACAAGAGGCGGCGAACAAGAAAAAGGAAGACGCCACCTCGCGACGAGATCAGCGTCGGGAGATGCGACGCAAGCGCCGCGAACGATTGGTCCAATCGTTCAAAGACTACTTTGACTTCAGCGACCCCATTGGTCGCCTGCCGCATCACCGCATCTTGGCAATCAACCGAGGTGAACGCACCAAAGTACTGCGGGTAAAGATTGAGTGCCCCGACTGGGACAAAGTTCAAGCTCAGACAGAAAACGTAGCAGTTCGCGAAGATCACCCGTACGCGGGATTCCTCAAGGAATGCCTCCAGGATGCAATGCAGCGGTTGCTGCAACCGAGTATCGAACGTGAAGTTCGCCGTGACCTGAACGATCGAGCCGAAGAACACGCAGTTACCGTCTTTGCTCGAAATCTGCGCAAGCTGCTCCTGCAACCTCCGTTGCGAAACCATCGGGTGGTAGCGATTGATCCAGGATTCCGCAGCGGCTGCAAGGTCGTCGCACTGGATCAGTTCGGCAAGATGCTCGGCCACACCTTCATCAACTTGCTGGGGAAGGATCAACAGAAGCAAAGTGGTCGTGAGGCGCTGGCCACCTTTGTGAAGGAACACAATGCGACGGTGATTGCCGTCGGTAACGGCGCGGCATCACGCGAAACTGAAACGTTGGTCGCAGAAGTTCTGGGAGACGAACTCAAAGATCAGCAGGTTGGCTACCTAATCGTCAACGAAGCTGGCACGAGCGTTTACTCGACCAGCGAACTTGGCAGAGAAGAACTGCCTGATGTTGACGCTACGGTCCGCAGTGCCGTTTCCATCGGCCGCCGCGCGATAGATCCACTTTCGGAGTTGGTGAAGATCGATCCCGCCAGCATTGGCGTAGGACTGTATCAGCATGACGTGAAGGCAAAACATCTGCGTGAGTCGCTCGACAATGTGGTTGAATCCTGCGTGAACTACGTTGGTGTGAACGTTAACTCTGCCAGTCCAGCACTGCTGGGCTACGTCTCTGGATTGAACTCGCTTACAGCTCGAAAGATCTACGAGCATCGTGTCGCCAACGGGCCGTTCAAGAATCGTGAGCAGCTGAAACAAGTCTCTGGCATCGGCGAATCCACCTACGTACAGGCAGCAGGCTTCTTGCGAGTCGTCGGCGGCGAGAATCCACTCGACGGCACATGGATCCACCCGGAAAGCTATGAGGTCGCAACCAAAGTCCTTGAAGCAATCGGGTGCGAACCTAGCTATCTGCAAACCGTCAAACCCAGCGAACCTCAAGCTGTGGCGACAGCCGTCGCCGAAGGCAATGCAGGTACGACAACGGAGGCCGCAAGTTCGACGGCAGAGACCACCAGCGACGCAACGGTTTCAGCGACCGCCACAGAGGATCCGTCAGAAAACAAGCCTGAGCAACCCGCCGTAGAAAAAGGCGCTGACCAAGCAACACCGGAAACAACCACCGAGACGGCGGCGACCGGTGAGGCAACAGCGACAAGCGAATCAGCCGATTCGGGCACTGCTCCTGAGGCTTCTACAACTCCCGCCACTGAATCGAGCGAGCAGCCCGCCGCAACGGCCGACGACAGTGCAGTTGCGGACCCTGCAGCCACTTCCCCTGCTTCCAACTCTCGGATGCAGGAAGTTCGAGAGAAACTGGCAGCCGTAAATGTCGACGAACTTGCTCAAAAGCTTGGGGTCGGGAAGTTGTCGCTTGAGGACATGTTGACTTCCCTGGCACGTCCAGGCCGAGACCCTCGAGAAGACTTACCGCCGCCGATCTTCCGCACGGGTGTGTTGAAGCTGGAAGACCTGAAACCCAACATGGAACTATCGGGAACGGTCCTCAATGTTGTGGACTTCGGTGCATTCGTCGATATCGGGCTGGTCGACAGTGGACTCATACACGTCAGCCGGCTGGCAGATCGATACATTTCGGATCCTCACGACGTGGTTAGCGTGGGAGACATCCTGCGTGTTTGGGTAGTCGAAGTCGACCAAAAACGTCGTCGCGTTTCACTGACGGCAATCGAGCCTGGTACAGAGAAACCAAAAGTCCCGAAAGAAAATCGCCGACGCGGCGGTGGGCGACGTGACAGCTCTCAGAGTGGCGACAAACCACAAGGCCGATCTTCTCGTGGCCGCCAGCAGAACCGCGGCAAGAAGTTCAGCAAAGGCAAGGGACAGCGAAATCAATATCGCCCCAAAGCACCTCCCAAACCTGTCGTCCCCATTACGAAGGAGATGGAAGAAGGCAAGGAACCGATGCGAACGTTTGGGGATCTAAAGCAGCTCTTCGAAAAGAAGAAAAAACGCGACCCCAAAAAGAAATGACGTTTCCTTCTTAGCGCCGAAAACGATACCCAGCGGAAACGGTCACTCACGCTGGGTCACCGCTTTTGTTCTTTACTGACCGCGATTCGACCGCGGCCAACCTCGAAGGCAACAAGCCAGCAAGAGGAACCCGGCACCAAGGACCTGCGAGCCAGCGGGCTCAGGCACGGCGACAGCTTGAGTTTCTGCTGCAAAGTTTTCAGACAGGTAAAGAAAGTCTGGAAACTGAACGTCTCCGGAAGCGTCAACGTCCCCGTTCGCCCAGCCACCAGGTTGCCCGAAGCTCGCAGACAACGCCAGAAAATCTGG
>CAYQMZ010000355.1:0-7835 GCA_964418725.1 uncultured Pirellulaceae bacterium | reverse complement strand
GTGCACAAGCTCGCAATCGACCGTCAACAATCAGCGACCGAAAGCACACGCAGTCGCAACTTGCTTCCGATCAGCCCTCACCCGTCCGGCTCGCTAAACTCCCGACCGGCGCGTTTTGGCAACACTGTTACCCAACAGCAACACACGAATGCCAAGGCGTTGCATGCACGCAGCGCGACAAATGTCCCCTTAACGACCTTAACGATTCGGCAAGGCACGGCAGCTAGCAAATGTATACCGGCTGCTACCGAATCATTTGCGGAAGTTGCAACGAAATACCAGACTGCAATACGTAGTTTTCTAACACCGATTAAGTGACGACCGTATCCGTTAAATCGCTCGTGGCTATAATCGCGACTAGTTGTTGTTCTCTAACGCCGAGCGACTGATTGGGGATCCCCATGTTCTTTCGAGCAACTCTGTTTGGCACCGCTGCACTTCTCTTTGCCACATCGAACGCCTGGGCACAAATGCCTCACTCCACGTATCGACTGGTGCCGCGAACCGTCTACGAATCTCAGATCGTGACGAAGTATCGTCCACAGGATGAAGTGGTTGTCGAACGAAAGCCTGTCACAACTTACAAAACGGAAACAACGACCGAGATGAAGGAACGTCGCTATCGCGTTGCAAAGCCGATTGTCGAAACGTCGGAAAGAGTTGAGCGATACAACGTGCGACGACCTGTTACTGAAACAAGCTATCGCGAAGAGTTTGTTGACCGAACCCGCTACGAATCAGAAACGCGATGGGAAGAGCAACGTCGCACCGTCATGAAGCCCGTCGAAGAGACAACCGAACGGGTGGAAAAGCGAACCGTCTTGCGACCCGTGAAAGAGTACGCGTACAAGAACGAGACCTACACTGCCTACCGACCGAAAACCACCAAAAGCGTTCGCTGGCGTGACGCAGGTGGTTACGTCAACGTTCCTCAAGTTGTTCCCGGCGAAACTGGCAGGTCGCGTCTGCAGTGGATGGCACGACAAGACTACATCAACCCGATCACTGGTTTGCCAACAACTCAGCGTCCTGGACTCTATTGGGTACCGCAGCAGGGCTCTCCAACAGTCGTCAACCGTCCACAGTACGTGACGAATTATGTCCCGGAGGAGGTCGAATGCACGACGTGGGAAGCGGAAGAAGTCACTCGACGTGTGCCGGTCGAACGAACTCGCTACGAAAAAGACGTAGAGTACCGGAAAGTTCCTGTGACAACGAAGCGAATGGTCGCAGAAGAGCAATACCGTTTCGTACCGAGGACAGTTCGCAAGCCCGTCACTGAGCGTTACTCACGCAAAGTTCCAGTAACCAGCACGAAATGGGTGGACGAAGAGGTCGTACGCCGCGTCCCGCAAAAAACCGTGAAAACGGTCTACGAAGAACGCGTTGAAAAGGTGCCAGTGGAAGTTCGCCGAAGCGTCCCCACAACGCAGATGATGGAACGAGAAAAGACGATTCGCCGCATGGTGCCGTACAAGGAAGAAGTGATTGTTCCGAAGACGGTTGTTGAAAAACAGCTGATCGAAAACTCGTGTGGAACGCCCTACACCTACTCCGGCCGGTCCATCAACTTTGGCTCGTCCACCACTTCCGGCTCCTCGGTCACGTACGGCGAATGGCGACCTGCTGTCGACCGGAACTCCGGAACAGCGGCAGACAACGCACCAAAGTTGCCGGCAGATTTCGCTCCGCAAGCGGAAGCGGCACCTGGCCAACCAATCAGCGAGCAGCCGGAGGCTGACGCAGACCGAGGGTCGAAGCCAGAATTTGATTTCGGACTTTAGGTGACATCAACGAAAGCTCCATAGGCAGCCCGATTTGAGGGCTGCCTTTTTTCATTTCATGTCCCCAATGAATCAGTTGTACTGAGCCACGGCCGTCAAAAATCTCAGCCCAGTCGTGCCTCCGAACAGCAAGTGACTTAGGTTTCATTAGATCCCTAGTCGCATCGAAATCAGAGGCAGATAGACATGGCGTCGTACGACGAAATTAAGCAACGGCTCATGGAAGAGGACGACAACACGCCCGCGGAGTTTACCACCACGACCACGACTCCAGCACGTCCAAGATCAACGAGCTCAGGAGGAGTGAACCGCATACTGCTCGGTGGCCTCGCGATCGCCTTGGTGTTTGGCATCCTGTTTGGAGTACCTGCCTACGTCGACAGCCGGCAGCCAGAAAAGTCAAAGCTCGTCAATAGAACGGACGCCGCTCGCTGGGTATTGAGCTTCTTCGACCGAAAAGGCAAGAAGAAGGGACGGCGAAGACGGCGCGGCCCACTGGGCTCGGCATTCAAATAGATTGCGTGATGTTGCCGGCAGACGCTGCAGGTACAAACTGGGGTAAACTGCGGCGAAACAGACCGTCTCGTCATGGGAACCCAACGCATGAATTTGCCAGAGTCCGTCATCTCCGCACTCCGAGACAATGATCAGGATCGATTTGGGACGGAGCTCAACAGCCTCACGACAGAGCAACTCACGGCGACCAACACCATTCGATTTGCCAGCTGGTTTTCTGGCGTTGGGCTTTCCCTGCTGCAGCTAACGTCATTTGCACGGCCTAAACTGGCGCCGCTTGTCCTATCTCGCGACGTAGCCGTTGATCTGCACTCAGCGTGCGCACTGGGCGACGCCGCCGCTGTAAGAACTCTTCTAAGCAAACAACCAACTGCCATCGAAGCCCAACTGGATTCGTACTACCCAATCCAATTTGCACTAGGACATCCTGAATGCTTACGTTGCCTGTTGGAGTCCGGTGACAACCCAAGTCGCACCGTACAGAAGCTTGCTTGGTTTGAGTGGGAAGATCGCGCGGCCGAACTCAAGCTATCCTCCTGGCAACCAATGCACATGGTTGCGTTAGGTCGCGGTGACCGCCCTCACTCTGAATCCGTGCGCACGTTACTTGAATTCGGCGCCGACCCCACAGCCACGTCTTCTCCATTCGGCGAAGCCCCCATCCATTTGTCAGCGATCTACGATCAAACGGACCTCATTCGCTGCTTTGTTGATATTGGCTGCGACGTCGACTCGCGGACCAGAGAAGGAGTGGGTTTAACTGAGACAAAGGAACTGTTCGATCCCAAACCGTTTGGGCCATTCGCTGCGACGCATCAGAAAACGCCGTTGATGATTGCAGTCGGCGAAGGCCACGCTAACGCAGCAAAGACACTGTTACAGCTTGGAGCCGATCCCAACGCAACCGATAGCCATGGCTACACACCTTTGCACTACGCCGCCCACCCATTCTGGCAAGAGAACGTCGAAATCGTTCAGCTACTTACGTCGAACGGCGGTGCCCCGTTAGCGAAGTGTTCTAGTGGAGAACGGCCGGCAGATCTTGCCAACGCGCGGGGGTACGCCGCAACACAACGCACACTTCAACATCCAGCCTAGGTTTGATCCAAAGCTTCATTGATTGCTTGAAGTGTTTCCCCGAGTGGCTGATGGAGCACAACGTCTGCCAACGTATCAAGCGGCGTTGCATCACGATTGATAATCACCAACCGTGCGCCGCGGCTTGCAGCCAATTCCGGGAGTCCGGCTGCCGGGTGCACCACCAGAGACGACCCGAGTGCGAAGACAAGGTCAGCTTCTTGCATCCAATTTGCAGCGGTTGTGATCGTGTGCTCATCTAAGGATTGCCCAAAAGAAATCGTGGCATGCTTAAGCGGACCGCCACACTGGATACACCGAGGAACTTGATCGTGCTGCAGGAAGTGATCCACCCAAGGCTGGATTGGGCTTCGAGCCTTGCACTCGATGCACTGCGCCTCTCGAGCCGTGCCATGGATTTCCAACACAGATTGATTGCCCGCAATCTGGTGCAGACCATCGATGTTTTGAGTGACGACGCCCTGAATTAATCCTCGCTCCTCCCAATCGGCCAAGACGCGATGCCCAGCATTTGGCTCCGCGTCGGCAAATTCGCGATGCGCTTCGCACTTTTGACGCCAGTACTCATATCTCGCATCTTCACTGGCCTGGAAAGCATCGTAGTAAACTGGCTGATACTTCGCCCAAATACCGCCTGGTGAGCGAAAGTCCGGAATACCGCTCTCTGTGCTGATGCCAGCACCGGTGAAAACGTAGAACGACTTTGCGGATTGAATCCAATTTGCCAGCTCAGTGATAGCACTCATGAACGGTTCACTCCACACAAACGACGCCACAAGCCTATACTGTGCAATGACTTACAGCGATCCGCTCCAGGTTTAACGATTAGGCACCGGGAAACTATTTTCCTTGCGTTCCCGATTGTGCGGATTTAGAATACTGGGAGTTCTGGATGGGGCCACCCGTCCGCACCGTGAGTAAGCAACATTGATTCAACTGGGTGAGTCTAGTGATTAGCAAGAACAACTGAAACGCATTGATGCAATTCACTTGTTCCCTGAAAAGCTATTCACAGCGCACCTACTCGGAGATCGTCCGCAAGGACCTTTGATGAGTGGAGCGAGTAATGAAGGATACATTGGGTTCTACGACCCTCCCACAATCCGAACCGCAGTCACTGCGCCCGATCGACGAACGGAGTTTCGTCCTGGGTGAGACGCCTGCTATTCGACGAATCAGCAAACATGCTGAGCGTGCCTCCGAAGTTGAGTGCACCGTTCTAATCTCCGGCGAAACCGGAACAGGCAAGGAAGTTTGGGCCAAGCAAGTTCATGCGATGGGCCCTCGATCCAAGAAACCGTTTGTGCCCGTGAACTGTGCGGCACTAACCTCGACACTGGCAGAGAGCCAACTCTTTGGTCACGAGAAGGGCGCGTTTACCGGTGCCTTCGGTGCCTCACTGGGTGTATTCCGCGCAGCGGAAGGTGGCGTGGTATTCCTGGACGAAGTTGGTGAGATGCCACTGGAATTGCAACCAAAGTTGTTGCGAGTCCTCCAGGAACAAGAGGTCACGCCAGTCGGTGCATCTCAACCGATCAAAATTGACGTTCAGGTCGTCGCAGCAACCAACCGCAAATTGGAAGACGAAGTCTCCGAAGGTCGATTCCGAGAAGACCTGTACTTCCGTCTGAATATGGTCGAACTCCAGATCCCATCGCTGCGAGAGCGAAGCCCTGACATTCGATCCTTCATTGATTACTTCGCCGCACTGTTTGCCGAAAAATACAACCGTGCTCCTTGGGCACCAACGACGGAAGAACTGATCGAGTTCGAGCAGTACTCTTGGCCTGGCAACATTCGTCAACTCTCGCATGTCATCGAGCAAGCCTATGTGCTCGACTGTGCACCGATGCTGCCGCATCGAACGTCCCAAGTTGGTTCAGAAAGAACACTTCCCTCGCTGAACCTCAACGAACTTCGAAAGCTGGCCGTAGACCAAGCTTTGAAATCGACCAACGGGCACAAGGGCAAGGCAGCCGGATTGCTTGGCGTTCACGCCAATACCTTGACGCGGATGTTGGCTGAGATCGCTAAAGAAGAAGCGTCCGCGTAACGCGGAGCATTCCGGCGACATCTTCTCTCTTAGCTTAAGCCCGGCATCTTTCGTGCATACGCTGATCGCGTCACGAGCGATCTAGCCATTAGCAACAATGACGTAGCTGCGCAAGCAAACCGAAGCAAAACCAGCCTTCGCAACTAGTACGAGACAGGTTCACCATCAGCGCGTGCTCCGAAGCGTTGATAGACGGGATAGTCGATGTCTTCGCCCAGAAAACGGACTGAACCGTCACACAACGAAAAGTGAGCTCCGCCTGGGTGTTGTGACTTGAAGCCCATTGCCGTATTGAACGAGTTCTCTCGATCATGGCAGCCTCTTCCACCGTCAATGCAGGTCGGAAAGTTGATCGGCGCCGTTGTGCTGAACCACAGTCCCTCGGAAAGCGTCCATCCGTGCACCCACTGAAACGTTGAGCAGTACGGCCGGATCTCGCCCATCATGATCGTCTTTGAGGTTCCGTCTTCGATATCGACCAACCTTGCTGCCCAAGAGCTTCGCGCGAAGACTCCCGAGATTGCATTCTTGCATGGGTTGTCCGAACGCACGTTTCCTGTGGCTGTCGATCCGTCCGAACGTCGGCAAGGGACACCTCGCGTTGTATTGAACCAGTCTTCGCCGTCACCGGCTGTTGCGTACTTACCCCCGCCCGATCCCACAATCGTCGACAAGTTGCAGCCAGACCACGACTCCATCCACTGTGCACCGATGGAGCCCGCGTAGTTTGTGACGGCGACCGGATCCCCATCCCACAGACCCTTCCAAGCTTTGACATCAGTTGGATTGATCAACCCAGTTCGATCGTCCGAAGGACACTGCAATATCGGCAGCACATGTTCCTTCAACTTCTTTCCACCAACGATCTGGTAACCCGGCTGATTCCCGTTCTGTTTTGGGGCATCAAAATCAATGGCACCGTGCAGTGCGGACTCTTCCATATAGGGAGAGACCATGATCAGATGAGATGCGAAATCGCGAAGTCCGCGGGCGATGTCGTTGTCATTCGCCGGGAACCGCCCAATCGCTGATTCGTGATTGTGCACGGCAAGCGCCAACTGGCGAAGATTGTTTGAACACTGCGAACGCCTGGCTGCTTCGCGAGCGGCCTGCACCGCCGGCAGCAGCAGCGTTACCAACATCGCGATGATCGCAATCACGACCAGCAACTCCACAAGCGTAAATGCATTTCGAGCAGCTATTCTTTTTTCGCGCATGTTAAACTCTGACCAGTAACCGAGGAATTCAGGACTTCTACGGAAGTCGGTTCTAAACGACTCACAATTCATCGTCAACGTTTTCTTGCAGCCGACGGGCTCAGTTGAGCCCGAATCCCGGCAAAGTTCGCACAGTTAATCTTTGGAACTGTAAACAACATGCTCCCATTTCGAACCTTGGCAAAACAAATCGCCTGCCATTTAGTAGTCGCCTGTGCGATCTTCTCCACAAGCGCAACCTGCGTCGCTAGCGAGCCGCTGCGGGGAAAGGCATTACGCCCTGGTGATACGATTATGGTCGTCGCACCGGCACGAACACCAAGCAAAGCCAAGATCATGTTGGCTAAGCGTCGCCTAGAATCGATGGGCTACAAGGTTCGTGTCCCGAATGATTTGTTCGAACAAAATGGCTACTTGGCTGGCAGTGATACGCGACGGGCAGCCGAGATCATGCGTGCTTTCACAGACCCGGAAGTGGACGCAGTTTTCTCCGCGACCGGTGGCTTTGGTACGACGCGAATTTTGGATCTTTTGGATTACGACGCGATTCGAAAGAACCCCAAAGTGTTTACGGGATTCTCGGATATCACGGGACTGCATCTCGCCATCAATAAGAAGACGAACCTGATCACATTCCACGGCCCCAACGTTGACTCGGGACTTGGGATCGAACGAGGTCTCACTCAGTTTTCGACCAAGTGGTTCTTTCGAGCGATCCGTGGGCCTCTAAAGACTTCCACTCAACGGTCGACGCCAAACCAAGTGCGAGCGGACGCCGGCTACTTCATTCGTGCCTTCAACTTCGTTCATCAAGAAGCCAAGTTTGACGAAACCAAGTTCGACGAAGCCGCGTTTTCCGCGTCATGCAAATTGGCCCCACCGACACCGTTAGTATCCGGCAAGGCAACCGGTCGCATCACGGGCGGCAACCTGTCGCTTGTGGCTGCCTTGATGGGCACTCCCTACGAGATCGACACCAAGGGTGCCGTGTTATTCCTGGAGGACATCGGCGAGGCACCGTACCGCGTCGACCGAATGCTGTCCACGTTGAAGTTGGCGGGCAAGATCGACCAAGCGGTGGCGGTGGTGCTGGGAACTTTCACCTATCGGTCAGATCAAGATACTTCCAACGAAGGCCAATCCGTCGACGAAGTCCTTGATTCATAC
>CAYQMZ010000354.1:0-7858 GCA_964418725.1 uncultured Pirellulaceae bacterium | reverse complement strand
GAGCGTAGTTGCAACAAAAACGTTTCGGAACGCGAGTATTGTCGTCAACGTGTTGGTCTGCGAAACGGAAGAAAATGGCCGTCGAAGAAACGTGAACCAGCCGTTGCACGTGGTGCAGTTTGCAGGCGTTCACGACGTTCTGGGTGCCGGCAACATTGGTCTTCCGATGACTTGCAAGACTGCCCCAAGGAGACGTCTGTGCTGCCGCGTGAAAAACGAATTCTTGATCCTGGCAGAGACTCTCGACTTGTCGCTGGTTAGACACGTCGGCAGCTACAAATTTACCATCGCTGCAAACACGAAACCTGCTTCGTCCGGAAATCGTGACTTCGTGTTCTGCATCGTGCAAAACCTGTGCGAGACGCGAACCGACAAAGCCTGTGGCGCCGGTTACCAAGATTCGTCGCCCTGAGCCGAGAACTTCTCGAGCGAGTTGAACTAGTTTTGGATTCGATTCCAGTGCTTGCATTACCAACGCCAGAGTATGGCACCCAGAGATAGTCCCGACGCGCTACCAAGTAGGAGAATGTGGTTGCCTTGCTTTAATTTGTCTTGTTGATTCGCGATCGCCAGTGCCATCGGCATGGATGCAGCAACGCAGTTTCCATAATCGCCCAAGATATTCACCGTCTTTTGCGGTGGTAGCCTAAGTCGTTGCAACAGTTTCATACCTGCGGCCGACGCTTGGTGAGGCACGATCCAGTCCAGGTTGCTGATCGTACACTCAGTGTCATTTAAGAAAGACTGCACGAAGTCTTTGAGTTTTGGCATCGTGACTCGCAGTAGACTTTCGCCGTCCATGTCAAAACGATGATCGCTTTCAACGGTCGTTTCAAATTCCGGATGCCGTAGGAGCCCACCTCCACGAATCTGCGCCAGTTCGGCGAATTCTGGCCAAGTTTGCATTTGTCCACGCAACATACCAGCGTCGCGGTCCGTAGCTTCGACTAACACCGCAGCGGCGCCATCCCCAAACAACGCAGCCGATTCTGCGTGCTGGAAGTTGCGACTCTGTGTCGCGAATTCTGCTGACGTAATCAAGACTTTCTTGTGCTGTCCTGCCTGAATCAACAGCGTTGCCTGCTGCAGTGCGACTAAGAACGAAAGGCAGGTGGCGTGAACGCTGAAGCATGGAACGCCGGACAGCCCAAGTTCTCTTCCTACGAAAACCGCTGTATCGGGGAGCAACTGTCGAACGGTAGCACTCGCGTACAGCAACAGATCCGGTGCCCCATGGGACTCCACGATTGGGCGAGCGGCGGTGGCTGCCAATACTGCAGGATCATCGCCGGGTGCGCTGACGTGACGTCGATGGACACCAACATTGCGCTGAATCCAGGACGCGCTGCAACCAAGTAATTCTGCCAACTCCTCAGCAGTCTGAATGCGTGGGGGAACTGCGAGGTTGGTTGCTGTAATCTCGACGTTCATGAACCCTGTTATTTCTTACTGGCTGTTAGCCGGAAGATGACAGTCAATAAGTGCAAGGATACCAGCCCAGCGCTGATCCGTTTTCGCCCAAATCATTCGCTTGTGCTAAACGATGAATCGGATCTTTCAAATGGTTGCGGGTTGCAACGTCCTGTAAGGCAGGTCTTTGTTGCATTTGGTGGTTTTCGTCCTTACGATGACCCGCGGTCAAATCGAAATTCTAATTCGAAATGGGAGAATCTACATCGTGAGAAGATCATCAATTGTCCTCTGCAGCATTGCTGGCCTTATGGCGTTTGGGCTAGGCGGTTCTGCACTCGGCCAAGTGTTCACTCAGGCCGACGGAGCGGTTGAGGGACCTGCGCAAGAAGGCCAGGGGCAAGCCCTCTACGGCAGCTTTGGACTCAATTCGGCGGACGACCCAGAATTCAATATCTATCGAAAGTACTCGCGACGGGAAACGGATGAGCCGTTGTCGTCAGCGAGCAACGTTGATGGAAATGCTGGTGAGGCCGAATGGATTAACGTCAACCAACGCCAGTCGGGTGCGCTCGCTGGGCAGCCGAATCATGTACTGACGGCTCCGGGCATGTTCATTGGTACCAAGAATCATCGCACCGACGATGGCTGGACCGTTAGTAATCCTAACGAAGTCCTCTACTTCAAGCCGTTGATTGATAACTCTGGTGATGTGGATACGGCCGACTCGCAGAACAACGCGTTCTGGGATACTCGATTCGGGTTCATGGAAAGTCCGCAAGACTATATCGATTTCGTCGAGCCAAACTCTGGCCAACTAGATCTATGGACAGGCGAATTCGAAACCGATGCCGTTTATCTTCAGAACCACATCAATCGTGATGATTCGACATCCGAGGAAGTTCTGCAGCGTACCGGTCACGGCGGCTCATTCAAGCTACACGCGGGCACGAGCCAATTCGCTGACGAACGAGGACGTCGTAACAACGAGATCGTTCGAACCGAGGCCGGCACTGGCGAAGAGCAAGAGCGCGCAGGTTTCATTGACGCTGGTGTTGCGTACGGCGATCCGATCGAAGTTACCTGGGGTATGCGTTTAAACGACCCAGGGAACGAAGACGAGATCTTTGGCCGTGAAGTCGAATTCTGGGTGAAGACGGGCAATATCATTTCTAGCGGTGTCTTTGATCCGGGCGGCGGCGACAATGGAGAATTTCCAATTGATACGCCGAATGAAGATGGAGAAGACTTCACCGACGTCCGCTTCGATTGGGAAAACGCGATTCCTGTATTCTTCGCGGGGGCCCAAGGTTTAGCGCAAGGTACCGGTGGAATTGGGATCTTCACGCCTGGTGACTTCGGTGCGGACGGAACGGTTGATGTCGAAGACTTCAACCGTTTGGCGGCGAACTTCGGAGCTGCTGGCACGACCTACTCAGGCGGTGACATCAACCAAGACGGTACAACGGACCTTGCTGATGCAACGGTATGGTCTGAAGTTGCCGACGACGCAGCGAAAATGGCCGCCGTTGGTGCGATTCAAGCTGACGTAACCGCGGGTGGATCGATGTACGACTTCGACGGTAGCGGCTCTACAGACGCGGCCGACGTAACATTGATTTCTGATCTGTTCGGTGTCTCTGCTGGTGGCGAATGCGTGCCAAGCAACGGCGACATTGACGGCAACGGCCGAGTTGAGTTCGCAGACTTCCTCGTGTTGTCAACGAACTTTGGGCAAGAGGCTGATGCAGCCGGTGGAGACATCGACTGTAACGGCAGTGTTGAATTCGCAGACTTCCTAGTGTTGTCAGCGAACTTCGGACAGGACGTCGCTGCTGCTCCTGTGCCAGAGCCGAACGGAATCTTGGTTCTATTGATCGGTATGGTCAGTGCTTCGTTCTTGCGTAAGCGTCGCTAGGCGATCTTTTGCAATTTGATATTCGAAACGCGAGTCACATTGGTGGCTCGCGTTTTTTGCGCTAGCCGAGTTTCAGGCTCGTTGAACTGCTATGCCTAGGAAAAGACTGGGTTCGCTAGTTCGCCTTTATAGCTGGTCCTGATTCCTATGAAACGCCAAACGAAGAATGCACTTACCACGAACAGGATTGCTGACGTGGAGGCAGTGACCGATTCAATCTGGGCTGTGGCGGAACGGGTTCCTCCAGGGCCGGGTCCTGCGAAGTAACCTGCCGAAAAAACGGCAAGAAAAGCAAAGACAAGAAAGGTCACCACGATGGGCATCGCCCGAATGCGTTCACCTAAAAGCCCCAACGACAGTGCCGGTCCAGCACAGGACACCAGAACTCCGACCACGAGTCCAACTACCACTGAATAAAGAGCGTCCCATCCTGGGTAGATAGCTTGCGTAAACGCAACAGGAATTGCGCTAGCTATGGGGATGGTCGAAAGCAAATACCAAATCGGCGATTCGCCAGAGTCATACTGAGACTCTTCGATCGATCCTGAATCAGTTGTTCGCAGGAACCTCCATCGGTATCGGAAAATTGATAGCGGAGTCGAAGATAAAAAGAACGCCACCGGCATCACGGTAAAGATCCGCCCAAACTCAGTTGAATACGCGAATGCACCGCGTCCTTTGACCAGATAGAATCCACCCCACGACGCCAGCATCCAAGCAAGTCCTAGCCAAGAGACAATGGCAAGACGCCTTGGGAAAGTGCCGCAACCCCATGAAATCCAGACGGACAGGACGATGTGTTCGCCAAAATAGAAGCCCCACTTCGCAAATTCCGCTGCTTCGGAACGAAAGCCCGTGTAGCCCAGCAGAAAGTTCAGACTTGCGCCGGCCAGGATGCTGGCCAATAGGTAACGACGTTTTTGTTGCCGCATTAAACGAACCGATTCCGTGACTGGTGTTGAGTACGCATTACGTCCCATGTTCGTCTACCCAATTTCGGTCGGTGTGGTCAAAACACAAAGAGGTCACGGGTCGCTAGAAACGGTGAATGGTGGAGATCAAATTGCCGGCATGGAACGTATAGAGGCAAGTGTGATCCCGTTCCTGCAAGCGAAATTCTAGCGATCGATTGCGTACGCGCTGTTCGATGTCCAAATTTCGCTTGACCAGGAAAAATCGCTCGCAAAACTTCGCGTTGTCGTTCGCTTTGCGAACAATCTCATGCCACGTATTTTCGTACGCATCTCGCGGCGCATACGACGAGAAATCGGATAGTGAAAAAGCGTCGAATCTACGTTCGTGACTTCCTAGGAATTTTTCAAGCGATTGTGTGAAGACTTCGATTCGATCGATTTGCGAAGCCACGCGATCGAAATTCTCCGCCCGCAGGTGTCGAGGCAGTTTGCAACTGTTCGAGTACCTGCCCAAGAACAGGAGATTCGCGTACGGGTTCTCACGAAGTAGAGAATGACTGGCCATCTTTTCTAAGCAGTTGTACAAATAGTCTGCCACGTCAAAGTCGGGCGGAATCAATCTTGCTCCGGGTTCGCGAATGATACTCGTCCACATGAACCTGTTGGACAGCACGCGCAGGTACGTACGGAAGAATTTTCCCGACCAGTGTTTTTTCCAGTGTGCTTTTTGACTCTCCACGTCTGGGGCATTGAGCAGAGCATCGACGTGGCGTCGCCTGAGCCAAGTCGTTTTCGACATTAGTCGAAGTAGTTTCTCCCAAGTGCCGCAATACAAAACGCCCTTCTTCAGTAGATGTCGGTGCTCGTTCCAGTATTGTCGTGATTCGGACCCAAGCGAATTCACCACCTCCGACACGATAGACTCACTGATTGGGGCATCCGTCAGACCCATCAGTTCGGCAAATGCGTCATAGTCCAGTGATGCGTAGGCTGCCATCTTCAGCCGCAAGAGATGGTTCTGTGGGGCGCAGAAATCGACGCTGGAAATGCTGGCCGGAGACGCCAGAAGTAAATCCAAGGTGCGGGCGCCGCTTCCAGTTATACAAACAGCGTGATCGTTTTCGCCCAGTTGCAATGCTTCTAGTTCGGCATCACTATCTTCGGTGCTGGACGAATAGTTGATCTGTTGGAAGAATCTGGAAGTCACCGGCTGAGTGCGGTTTGATCCGCTTGAACGATTGATATGCCACCTCGAATGAACAACTCTACCAAATTCAGATCCGTCAGTGATCCGACACAATGAACGACAACATTGGCGATCTAAGGCACTATTGGCATGTCATCGCACTATCCAGCGAGTTGCGAACCGGTTCGTCACTAAAACGCTCGCTGTATGGTCGTCCGCTCTTGATCTGGCGCGATGATCAGGGGCAGCTTCACGCGTTGGACGACTGTTGTGCTCATCAACTGGCACCGATCGATGTGCAAGACTATCGGCAAAACCGCGTGGTGTGTTCCTATCACGGGTGGCAATTCGACCAATGTGGAAGCGTTACCCACGTACCCAGCGATCCTGCGGCAAGCCAGCGGTTGAAGTGTTCGATTCCGAATTACCAAGTCTGTGAATCGACGGGCTTTGTCTGGATTCTGCCTGATCCCGAGGGTGTATCTCGCTTGCCTCCGGTTGAGCTGACCGAATTCGAAGCTTGGCCGGTCACCTTTAAAAAGTACGACTTTGCGACAAACGAAGAGTTGCTAATTGACAACTTTATGGATCCAACGCACACCGGCGTTGTACACGCAGGCGTGATTCGCAGCGGATCGGAACTAACTCAGCACGAGATGACAATCCGTACCCACGAAGCTGGTGTTCGTGTCGACTTCGCGGAGCGGCAGGAAAGCGTGGGCGTCGGAATGCAGTTTCTCTTCGGCAAGTCGATGAGAGTTGCTCATTGCGACGAATTCCTACTACCAAACCTGGTTCGCGTGACCTATCAGATCAATGGTCAACCACGCTTCGTTGCTTTGATAGCTTGTACGCCACTTGGAAACGCGTCGGAAGGAGAGACCGTTGCTTTCGTGCAACTACGGTATCAGTTTGGATGGGGGACACGATTGCTTTCGCCGCTGATTTCGATGCTGGCGAAGAAGGTCTTGAAGCAAGACTATGCGATCACGAGGTCACAGTTCGAAAACCGTCGGCTATTCCCTGATCGCTCAGAGAATAAAGTTGCCTGTGACGCCGTCGCCCAACGTGTGATACAGATGCGGGGGCGACTCATAGCGGGCGAAGACCACGTCGAGCAAAAGGCACAAGTCATCCGACTTTCGTTTTAAGTCTGATGATAGAACAGCGCAAAGCGTGCTGCTGGAAAGCAACACGCTTTGAGATTGGACCACTAATTGAATGAGTCTATGACGATCAGCGTCGACGCCGTCGTTTCGCCAGTAGCCAGACCGTGCCAAACAGACTCATCAGTGCCGACGACGGTTCAGGAACGGCCGCGACGGAAAAGTCGTTGACGGCAGAGCGTACAAGCTCGATGGGGCCAATTTGCATGTCGATCGAAGGATTCAGGCCGCCAAGCTCCAGTTGAACCGCATCGATAGCGGTGAGATCGGCGTCGCCCACAAAGTCACTGAAGGCGACCGTCTGTGTTTCGAGTGCGGTACCGTTGGTGACTGGAATCTCGACGGTCGCGGTAGAGACACCATCCTCGGAGAAAATCCGAAGCGTCAAAACGTCGCCTTCTCCAGCCGCGTCGATTCCGATAGCGAATGAGAACGCTTCGTTGCGACCGTTGTCGGTGAGGTCGAATCCACCCAGGCCACCGGGTTGAGGTGTGGTACTAAAGTCACCGTCGATTCCGTCCCACGTGATGGTGGCTACGGACATTACCGCTGCGGACTGATTGAACTCGAGTACTTGATTCAGACCGAATGGATTCGCGTACAGCGTCGATTCTGCAGGGCCCGAGATGTAGCGAACGTGCAAGTCGCGTTGGCCACCCAGAACAGTACTGCTGGTTAAGTTCGTGGATCCAACTGGGACTCGTGGATTGGCGGAGACTTCTTGCTGACTTGCGAAGTCGTCAAGAATTGTCATGAAGTCGGAAGCGGTGAGCAGGCCAGAGACGGACTCGGTGAACGAGATGCCGTCGACGGTTTGCGCCGCTTGCAGGACGAAGTAGTTGGAGCTGAGGTCCAGGTCGCCGAACGAATACAGACCATTCGTATCGGTGAGCTCGGAGACGACGAACGTATCGTCGAACGGATCGAAGAGTCCGTTGCCGTCGTCTTCAAATAGTGCCACGTTGATTCCGACGACTTGTTCACCGGAGTCGAAGAACCCTGAGTTGTTGGCATCGTTGAAGACCGTGCCCGTCACGGACCGGGGGTGCGTGGTGGCTGCGTGGGTTGTCTGGAAGCAGGCCATCAATGCGATGGCAGCCAAGAGGATGGCTGGTTTCGTTGGAACAGTCATGGTGTTGTCTCAATTAGTGGCGGGCAAAACGTGTTTGTTCGCTGTTCAACCGCGTGGACATGACGTCGAAAATCAACATCACGGTGGTGTTGCATCAACACCAGCGGTTAGCTTTGGCGGGTAATTCCACGG
>CAYQMZ010000353.1:0-7890 GCA_964418725.1 uncultured Pirellulaceae bacterium | reverse complement strand
GGCGATTTTCCCGCCGAAGATCGCGAGCGTCGGCTCGCTGCCAGAGTTGCTCTACGAAAGAAAGTTGCCGTTTGCTCCGCCACTCGTTCAACAGTTTGCGTGGGTCGAAGCACTGAGGCAAACCGATCGCAAGACGCTTCAGCATATTCTTCCACAGGCTCCCGACCGCGACGACGATCCTCGTTGGATGGAGCTCGGTGCACTGCTGCAACGGCAACATCTGGAGCTGACGGACAACCGACTGGACTTCGCCGCTGTGGCTGAACGAGGCCAGGAACTGCGTGACCAACTAAACGGCTTCACCGATTTCTCTCGATGGCAGGCACTCGCGAAGGTTCAGTCACGATACTTGAAGACTCTGGACCAGTTAGAGCTTTGGGATCGTCAGACTGCTAGGAATTATGCCATCGAGCACAAGGAATGTTCGATTGATGGCGAGGTAGTGTTGCTCGGAGCAGTCGACCTCACACGAACGCTTCGTGGCATGCTTGAGCAGCTTGTTGACGGTTCCAACGAGCGGTGTGTTACTTCGTTAGTCTTCGCCGATGCCAATTGGTCCGATCGCTTTGACGAATTTGGCTGTGTGGTGCCCGCCGGCTGGCAGTCGTCGATGATGTCCGTCGAAGATCGTCACATTTTGATCGCCGACGGTCCAGCGAATCAAGCGGACGCGGTCGTGTATGCCATCGATGCCTTTGAAGGACGCTACGCAGCAGAAGACATCACGATCGGAGTGCCGGACACATCGCTAGTACCCCATTTAGAAAACAAGTTACGCCAGTTCGACATTGACGTTCGCTGGGGTCCAGGTCGCCCACTCGCCGCCAGTCCGACGGTGCAATGGCTGCGCATCGTTGCTGACTTTCTGGCAACGGAACGCTACGAGCCGTTTGCGGAACTCGTGCGTCACAAGGATACCGAACTGTATCTGCGGGGGCTCGAATACTATCAAGACGCTGCGAAGGAATTAGACAAGTTCTTCGATAAGCACCTGCCCGACAAAATCCGATTACCTGACGGCGCGAAGGATGGCAGTTTGGTCAGTCAGTTGCCGGGAGGAAGCGTCTTCATTTTAAATCTGTTGAAGTCGCTCAATGACGAACCGCGAACGCCTGCGGAGTGGTGCGTTGAACTGCAAGACGTCTTGTCCAGGCTCTACGACGCTCGACAGCTGAACGTTGATAACCAGGCAGATCGATTCACATTGCAGGCCTGCGATCAAGTTCGACTGGCCGTCGATCGAATTAGCCTGTGTCCGCCCACGCTCACGCCCAAGGTTTCAGCCTCGGCTGCGATCTTGATGCTCCTAAGCCAGATGGATGACGAGGATGTGGCCGAATCGTCGGACACACGCGCGATTGAGATGGTTGGCTGGCTAGATTTGCCGCTTGATGATGCCAAGGTCGCTATCGTCACCAATATGAACGACGGTGTTGTGCCACGATCCGTCGGCTCTGACGTGTTTCTGCCAAATACGTTTCGCGAGCTACTTGGACTGGATGACAACGCCCGGCGATATGCTCGAGACGCGTATGCGTTGGAAGCTCTTCTTCGTTCAAAAATGGACGTTCGATTGGTTGTCGGCCGACGTGCTGCGACCAATGATCCCTTGCGTCCTAGCCGCCTATTGTTAGCGACACACACGGAAAAGCTGGCCGATCGCTGCCTCCGGTTGTTTAACGGAACTTCGGATTGTGCTCCTATCGTGATGCCAGTTGATCATGACGAGCTGAAGTTTCGTGTGCCCAATCCCGTGAAGTTGGAAGAACCGGTTCCGTCGCTGAGCGTTTCCGATTTCGCAACTTACTTGAGTTGTCCTTACCGTTTCTATTTGCGAAAGGTTCGCCGCATTCGATCGATGGACGATCGTGTGACCGAGCTTGATGCTCCGACGTTCGGGACGCTGGCGCACGACGTGTTGGATCTGTTTGGGAAAAGTGAATTCGCGGATTGCGGAGTGGCGGACGAGATCCGACTTTACTTGGCGGAACACCTCTCGCGACTGGCCATCGAACGCTTTGGCAGTCGTCCCAAGCCTACCGTCCAGGTGCAGCTGGCGCAGTTGCGATTGCGTTTGGATGCATTCGCAGAAAAGCAGGCACAGTGGCGAGAACGTGGTTGGAAGATCATCCGCACTGAATTGGAGGAGGATCACGGAGAGCTGATCGTTGATGACGTGGCGATTCAGCTTCGAGGTCGAATCGACCGAATCGACCATCGGGTGAAAAACGGCATCCATCAATTTGCCGTGCTCGATTACAAAACCGGCGATGCGGGAGATGCACCTAAGAAGAAGCATTTAAAGGGCCATCGTACTGGTGAACCAGTGCTCCCGGGACACTGGGTCGATTTGCAATTGCCGTTGTATCGTTACCTGCTGAAGTCCATTGACGAATTGGGAATGGACGTGCCGGATTCCGAGCAGTCCGAGGTCAAGCTGGGCTACGTGCTGCTACCGTCGGTGGCTTCGGAGACTCGATTCGAAATTGCCACGTGGAGTGACGAGACTCTGGCCTCCGCCGACCAGGCTGCACACGAAGTCGTGCGTCGCATTCGACGCGAAGAGTTTTGGCCGCCGACGGATCCGTATCCTTACGCCAACACCGATGACTACCGAGCTATCGTGCAACACGGTGTCTTCGGTCGCGAGACGCTTGAGACGGAGGTGGCGGACGCATGAAGAATCTATTTCTATTCCCGATCGACGACGAAACACAAACTGAAGAACTGGCTGCCGAAGAGACGGCAACTGAATCGGAAACGAAAGCCAAGTCAGGATCAAAAGCAAAGTCATCCAAGAAGCTAAAAGCGTCGGCCGCGAGCGGAACAGACGCGGATTCAAAAACCGCCACCAAACCTCGAGCGACCAAGAAGCGAGCGAAAAAGCGCAAGAAGACGGCCGATCGCCGTGAACGGTTGCTGATCGAAGACGCATTGGAATCAACCGTCGATGACGTTGCTGTGACAGAGTTGGAGACTCCCGAAGTTCACGTCGAAGAACAGGCCACTGCGCCGACGAATTCACCGACGGCTGACAAACAAAAGGAAATGCCATCCGCAGAAGTCAGCAAGACAGGTCAGAAACGCACAAGGAAAAAGGCGGCAAGTAAGCCGACTGCCGATAAGCCAAGTTCCAGCAAGCCGGCGCCCCAACCGCCACCTGCCGGCAAACCAGCCAAACCGAAATCGTCAGCTGACGAGCTTGCGAAGGAAAACGCTCTTCCTGTCCAGACCACCGACATTGAGGACATTCCCAACGCGCTGCCGGATGTGATCGAGAATCAGATCATCCGAGCATCTGCAGGCACCGGAAAGACATATCGCTTAACCAGCCGGTATCTGCGTTTGCTTCTGCTGGGTGCGGCACCTCAGACGATTCTTGCCACGACCTTCACGCGAAAGGCCGCCGGCGAGATCCTCGATCGGATCGTGACTTGGCTCAGCAGCGCAGCCACAGATCCCAAAGCACTAAAAGACCTCGCTCGGGCGGTAGAAATTCCATCGCTCAGTCAGGCCGACTGCCAAAACAAGCTGTTGCAATTGACGCGGCAAATGCATCGGCTGCAAATTCACACCATCGACGCGTTCTTCATGCAAATGGCACTCTCATTCAGTCTCGAACTGGGCATGACGCCAGGCTGGACGATTTTGGAAGAAGGCGGCCCAGAGAGCAATTCACTTCGCAACGAAGCTATCGCCGGGATCCTTCGACAAGAGTCGTTGGAGGATCTTCTCGTTTTGGTCCATCAGTTGTCTCCCAAGGGAGAAATGAAACGCGGCCTCGAAGGACTGCTGATTGGCCGAGTGAACGACGCTTACCGGTTGTTCCGAGACTCCACCTCCGACGCATGGGACAAGCTGAAGGTTCCTCCGCCGTTGCCGGATGATGTGTTGGCCGAAGTTCGCGACCTTTTGAATGAGTATTCAGATCGTCGCAAAACTATCATGGCGGCGAAGAGCCAAGACGTGACGCGGATTATCGAGGAAGACTGGCGTGGCTTCTTTGGCGGTGGCAAAACCTTGGTTCGCAATGTCAATGAAGGTAAAGAGCGATACGGAAACGCGAAGCTGCCAGAAGATTTGGTGGCGCTCTATCGTCGATTCCTTCCGCACTTGAAGTCGATGATCTTGCATTCGGCGAGCTCTCAAACCAAAGCAACCCGCAGCTTCTTGGAAAAATATCACACACACTATCGTGCTGTGAAAGAAGCACAGCGACTGTACAGCTTCGACGAAGTTACGGAGATGCTCTCCCAGCACACAGGGGCAAGCAACCTGTCGCGGCTGTCGTTTCGAATGGACACCGGCATCGATCACTTGTTGCTGGACGAGTTTCAGGATACTTCCATACCGCAGTGGCGAGCGTTCGCGAAACTGGCAGAACGATGCACGTCGGGCGAGCCGGGACGATCGTTCTTTTGCGTTGGTGACGTGAAACAGGCGATTTACGGCTGGCGCGGTGGGTCGAGCGAGATTTTCGATTTGCTGGATCAAAAACTGCCGAACCTGAATCGCTCCGAATTGCAAGACAGCCGTCGTTCGTCTCCGATCATTATCGATGCTGTAAATGCCGTCTTCGACTTGCTGCCGAACTGGGACGAAAAGAAGTTAGGCCGTTCTCGTCGCGCCGCGCAGAAATGGAACTTCCCCAAACACACGACGCACTGTCGCGATCTTCCTGGGCACTTCACGATTGAAACGTCAGAGGAGGCTGCCGGCTCGAACAAGGAAGCACAGGAGGAAGCCGTTTTCCAACGGGCAGCGGAACGAGTGGCTGCAATCTCCAAGCAGGCTCCCGGGCGTTCGATTGGCATCCTCTGTCGACGCAACAACAAAGTCGCGCAGATGATGAACGAGCTGCAGCGACTCGGCATCCCGGCCAGTGAAGAAGGTGGAAACTATCTGACGGACTCCGCGGCGGTCGAATTAGTTTTGTCGCTTTTACATCTCGTCGACCATCCGGCTGATTCGATCAGTGCATTCCATCTGGCTTCATCTCCGCGGGGTATGGAGCTCGGGCTTCGCGTTGACGAATGCCCGGAAATCACTTTCGAGGGGAAGAACAAAGAAACGGGTGAGGCGCAAGATGTCGTGGTGCGTCCTCCAGCGGGAATCGATCCCAAACGGGTGTCGACATTGATTCGGCGAGTTCGTCGACAACTACTGGACGATGGTTTTGGCGACACGATCCAAGGGCTGGCGATGCAGCTACGACGATTCTGCAATCGTCGCGAAGCCCGTCGCCTCACACAGTTGGTGGAAAAGGCATACGAGTACCAGCATCGACTTGAGAATCCGTCACAGATGGGCTACGAGCGTCAACGCCGCACGTCCATTCGCCCAACGGAATTCGTGCGATTCATTCGCGAGACAAAAGTCACTGATCCGTCCAACGCGACGATCCGCGTGATGACCGTCCATCAAGCTAAGGGACTCGAGTTCGACGTCGTTATCCTTCCCGATTTACTGGGTCCGTTCGTCGAAGGCCACGACACATTTTTGTACCGTCGTCCGTCCGTGGATGCGGACATCGACCTCGTTTGTCGGTATATGGGGAAGGACTCTGGACGATCGTTCCTGCCGAACGAGTTCCTTCCCATGTTTGACGAATTCGAAGATCGAATCGCCAGAGAAGCCTTTTGTGTGCTGTACGTTGCTATGACACGGGCCGTCCACGCGATGCACGTTTTCTTGCCTGCAGGAATGCAGCGTATGCGAGGCTCTAAGGGGCACGCCGGCTACCTGGTCAAAGATGCGTTCGCGCCGGGCGTGGCTCTTGAACCGGCACAGACAATGTACGAATCAGGTGACCGACATTGGTTCCAAAACGATCCGAACTTTACTGCTCGCTTGCCAGAATCGAACGTCCAATCGGCACCGCAGCCCCGCTTGGCGAGACCAAAGCCACAAACCCGTCACTTCGAAACGGTTTCGCCCAGTCAACTTGGCGGCGACCGATTCGTTCGGCTGGGCAATCGGTTGCTGCGAGGCGACGATTCGGCAAAAGACTTCGGAACCGTCATTCATCTTTGGTTGAGCGAAATCAAATGGATGGACGATGTGCCCAACGAGGCTCGGTTGCGCAGCCTCGCCAAGGGCTATGAAGAGACTGTTGATCTGAATGAGGTGGTCGAAAAGTTCGAGCAAATGCTGCAGAGTGAACCGCTGACGAATATTCTCAGCAAGGAACAGTATCTCGCGGATCTTCGTAGCGTGACGCCTGGCCTGCCGACTGACTTTGAAGTCGACGTGCGACTAGAGCAGCCAGTGGCCGGCAAGGACCAAAACCAAATCGTTACCGGGGTGATTGATCGACTTGTACTCGTGCGAAGAGGAAGCGAGTTACTCGCGGCGGAAATCATCGACTTCAAAACGGAGTCGTCGAATTCCAGCAGCAGTGTTGAAGAGAAAGAGCAACGCTACGAAACGCAGATGGCTGCCTATCGACGAGTGATCGGGTCTAGTCTTCGAGTGAAAAATGTCACCTCGCGTCTAGTATTCCTTTAATTGTCCGCCGAGCCATTCTGATTCGAGCGAGTTTTTAACTCCGGAATCCCCGTAGTGTTCGCGATCCATCTATGCCGGTTGCGAGGATTTCGCGGCCGCGCTGTGTGTACGGTTTCCGTAATTCAACGTGTCGCGGCAATTCTGCTACGTAGGCCAGTCCAGCGACCTACGTTCTTGGAGATCAACGAGGATCGATTCGGGACCATTCCAACAAGATGTCGACAACTTTCGCAACGACCTCAGCTGTAGACGCCAACGCGCGTCAGCAGGTGCAGTATGCCGCCTTCCGTCTCGTTGCGGTCGCTCTGGCTATATTCGGTGCGGTACGCATTGCGTCACTGCTGCCGGCTGCTTGCTATCATGTCGACTTCTCGCACTACTACGGATCCGCCAAGGTTGCGCTCGCCGGGCACGACCCGTATACCACACCGCTGATCGATGTTTGCGACGAATTGGGGCTGGAGCATCACGTCAATGTTCCGTTTGGCACCAACCCTCCAGTACTGATGCGGTGCATTATGCCGTTGGCCAGTTTGTCGCTGTCCGCGGCCTTTGGCGTTTGGCTCGTATTTGAAATTGGCTGTTTCATCGTTCTGATCGAATCCAGCCGCCGCTTGGTCGGAGTAAGTTGGTCGAACCCACACTGGCTTGTCTGGTTCGCAATCTTGTTGAACTGTCACGCAGTCATCGACCACTTCTATTACTCGCAGGTACAAATCCCGATCGCCGCTTCGATTGCCGTCGCAACGCTGTGTCTCCGTCGGGGCCGCGGTACGTTAGCGGCAGGCATCATTGCGCTGGTCGCGATGTTGAAAGTCTACCCCGTCGTGCTATTGCCCTGGTTCCTGTTTGCGCGAGCGACGGATCGCAAACAGATCGTCAGCCGCGGGATCACGATGGGGGTCGTCGCTGCTCTCGCCTTTTGGGTGACGGGCATGACCATGTGGGCAACGTTTGCAACAAGCGGGATTCACGTGATCGAAGAGTGTGTAGGCCGACTGCCTTGTAACTATTCGATCCAGTCGATTGTGGTTGCGATCCACAATACGCTGCGGAACGAACCACTGGGTGGTGTCGGTAACCGATGGCTGCTTCCTATTGGCAAGGCGATCAGCGCTCTCGCTGTGCTGGGAGCTTACTGGGTCACGTATCGACGACGAACGAGCATGTCGGACGTTGCAGCCGTCGGGCTAATTTCCGTGGCGATGATTTCGGCAAGCATTGTCTGCTGGAGTCACTACATGGTGCTGCTGATTCCGGCGGCGACCTTCTTAGTCTTTAGCTCGCAGCAGTCAGACAAAAGCCTCACAAAGTGGCTTGCTCCACTGTTAGCGATCGTGGTGTTGATGCCGCATGCCAGCGGAGCCATTGTCCCGAGCGAGG
>CAYQMZ010000352.1:4948-7900 GCA_964418725.1 uncultured Pirellulaceae bacterium | reverse complement strand
CTCCGCGTCCAAGGTGAATGCCCTTTTCAATTCGATGCCATGGACCAGTGCTGGCCAGTGTCGTTCGGTAACTGTCAGGAGCATCGCCAAAATCGAGTTTGTCTTCCTGGATTGGCGGATCCTGAATTCGAAGGACGTGGTCTTCGACCTCTCCATTAACGCTATCGATACCTGGGAGGTCACCGTGATAGGGTAAGCTCTTGGCCTCAGTCGAAAATCTCCAGCGAGAGAACGTGGTCTCGTTGGTGACCGAATCTGTTGGAACCGTGAAGTTCACGATATTTCCGCCAGCAGACAGCGGCAGTGCATCGAAGATTTTCTCCGGAGTAGACCACATTCCATCTTGGTTGAAGTCCATCCACGCGTTGAGCCATCCGTCGACTGAGGCAATGACTTCGACTTCTGCCGCCTGTCCTGCGACCAGCGGCGCAAGGAATCTCACTCCGTCCTCATCGTCGAATGGTTGGTCCGAGTCGTCTCGCTGTGCGTCGGCCGAAGGTTGCCCATCCGGTTCGGCGTCGACACCTCTCCCCAGGTGAACTCCTTTCTCGATTCGGTGCCACGGACCAGTATTGGCCAGCGTCGTTCGGTAACTATCGGGAGCATCGCCGAAGTCGAATCTGTCTTCTTGTTGAGGCGGGTCTTGGATCCGCAGAATGTGATCTTCTACTTCGCCATTGACCGCACGGATTTCGCGCGTCTCGCCATGGTGAGGAAGGCTTTTGGCGTCTGTCGAGAATCGCCATCTTGAGAACGTGATTTCGTTGGTTACGGAAGTCGCCGGCACCGCGAAGGTAAGAATGTTCGCTCCAGCCGAAACGGGTTCAGCATCGAAAACTTTCTCACTGGGAGACCAAGAGCCATTTTGGTCAAAGTCCACCCACGCGTTTAGCCAACCGTCCACGGACGCGTCGACTTCGACTTTGGCCACGTCGCCCGCGACGACAGAAATGAATCGCACTCCATCTTCGTCATCGAATGCCCGATCTGTATCGTCCTTCATTGCATTCGGTGATGGTTGACCATCGCGTTCAGCGTCGACTCCGCGTCCCAGGTGAACTTCTCGATCAACCACATGCCAGGGCCCTGCGTTGGCTCGTGTTGTGTTGTAGCTGTCGGGGGCGTCGCCAAAGTCGAATGTGTCTTTGCCATTGGGATCGTCTGGGTTCCCGGGATCACCGGGTTCCGAGAGACAGACATCATCAATCCAAAGTTCTTGGCCGCCGACCTTCATTTGCTCGACCACACCGTCCATCAAAATCTCGCCGCGGTCAGTCAGCGGATTGTGAGAGACGACGATATTCACGCCGCCAATGTTCGCTCCTGCAATGTCGGTGAAATCTTCGAACTCATGGAAGTCGCCGTTAACTTCGAAGTTCAAGTTGCCGCCGTACTCACCGTACTTCATGGTCAAGTTCGCGACGGGTTCGTTGAAGTCGAACTTCAACAGCGTATTGTTGACCTGCAGTTCCTGCCCGCTGCCACCAGCGAGTCCTCCGTTTTCAACTCTTGCAAATCCACTGCTGGTCATTCCCCCAGACGACCAAGTGAAGTCTTCAAGCGTGATTTGCGCTTGCAATCCGCTGTCATCGGCAACAAATGCATCTCCGTGTCGGTACGTGGTTCCTAGGCTTAGGTCTTCGAACTCGATGCAGTCTGCCGTCATCATCTGGCGGACTTCGAGCGATTCTGGACGCAACGAAAGCTTTGATTTCTTACGAGATCGTTTTTTAGGCATGTCAAAGTCTCCTAGTCACGGGAAGAGTGAGTTGTGAGCGACCGCCCACGAGAACTGCATGAATGCAGCTATTGACTAGAGACCGCCATAGAACTGGCGCTGCGCAAAATTGTTTGCCGCCGACTTTGAGTTAGTTGCGGACTACCGAGGGTGGCCGGTCTGGCTTACTTCGTTCGGGATCCGAACTGCGAGATTGATGCGGCTTGAACCTTGTCATTACCCACAAGTACGTCGATTGATCGCTTTCTCACTTCACCCTCCCACGAACACACGTATTCCAATGGAAGGATGGTCCGGCGGGAGGGTGAAGTGTTGAACGCAGGCTGCTACAAAGAGCTCTTTTCGTGATCTTTCCAGAATGTCACGAACTCTTCGTGATGCTGGTTCGTTTCGTCATCGAAAACAGCGCGGCGGATTTCATCTTTTTGATCATCGAACTTTGTGAAGTCGCGCGAGTCACCGGATGCGAAGATCGGGGCGGGCCGATCGTAAACGATGCGTGCACCTTGCGAGCCCTCGGAATGGTACTGCGAAAGACCAAGGATGCGGTCCGAGACATAGATCGCCTCGTTCAGTTCGTGCGTAACCATCAAGATCGTATAGGGCGCTGGTTTGCCTTGTGCGATGCAGTCCAGGTTTTCTTCGTACAGGCGAAGCAACATCAATTGCAGCTCTTCACGCGTTGCTTCGTCCAACGCGCCGAACGGTTCGTCTAGCAAAAGAATTTTGGGCTTCATCACTAGCGCCTGTGCGATTGCCACACGTTGTCGCATACCGCCGGACATCTCGCCTGGATACAGATTTGCCGCGGCGCTCAACTGAACTTTATCTAGGAGTTCGTCGGCCGCAGCGAGGTGTTTCGCACGCAGTTTCCGCCAGGAGAAGTAGTTGAATGTGCGGTAGGGAGTGCTCGTCTCATCCAGTTTCAGCCCAAACGCTACGTTCTCACGCGCTGTCATGAAATCGTAGAGGCTGTAATTCTGATAGACGATGCCGACGTCGCGATTCGGTGACCGGACGTCTCGACCCGAAGCAAGAATCTTTCCTTCCTTCGGAGGATGCGTCCCCAAAACTGCACGCAGTAACGTGGATTTGCCGCAGCCGCTGGGGCCAACCAGTGCGACGATCTGCCCAGCAGGAATGTCAAACGAGACTCCGCAAAGGACTCGATTCGATCCGAACCAATGCCGAACCTCTTGCACCGAGAGTGCAAC
>CAYQMZ010000352.1:3205-4938 GCA_964418725.1 uncultured Pirellulaceae bacterium | reverse complement strand
GACTTCGACCCTTCAAACCAAGGGCACCACCAGCGACGAAACAGAATCAACGACCAGTCCACCAGCATTCCCAACACGCCGAGCAAAATCAGATAGATGTAAATGACGTTGTAGTGCGTTCCGCGCGGTGCAATGCGAAGTCGATAACCGATACCCTCGCTACCCGCGATGTACTCAACAGCAATCAGGAAGATCATTGCCGGGCCAATCTGCAGGCGAATGGCATCAATGATCCTGGGAAAGATCTGTGGAATGACAACTTCCCAGATTACTTCGAAGTTGGACGCGCCCAATGTGTAGGCCTTGTAGACCGAGGACTCAGGCACGTCATTCTTGACTGCTTGGAAGATCGCCTGTGCCAACACGGGGAAGATTCCGATGCCGATTACCGCCGTGAACAGCTCTGGCTTGAGCTTGAAGATCAGCATGTAGACGACCATCATTGCGGTCGGCGGGATGCTGGCTAGGAAAGCCAAGGGCGGACGCAGCAATGCTTCGACCGGAGAGAAACAGCCCATGGCGATTCCTGTCACAAAGGCAAGAATCACGCCGGCGAATACGCCCTTCAGGAAACGTGCCAGAGAGATCGTGAAATCTGACAGCAGCCATCCCGGTTTTTCGTTATCCGGTTCGAGGATGCGTTTCAGACCGAGCAGCATCGACTGGTAGTAGCCGTCATCGATCTGCTTGAGGTTGGATTCTAAACGCGTGACATCCGTTTGGGCATTCTCGATTGCTTCGGCGTCTGCGGTCGATTCGGCTTGCTGCAGCCGCTGCTTCGCTTTGGCTAACAGGTCGTTGATTGCTGATAGCTGCTGATTCTTAGTCCAACCAGGTGTTGTGACTTGCGTTGGGTTCTTTTGGTACTGTGCGTTAGACAACCAGGTGTAGGCACCGATCAGAGCACAGAACGAAATGACTCCGAGCAGAATCCGAGCGAAACGACTAATGGGTTTGCGAATCATTAGGTAGGTCACTTCGATGAGGTAGCTCGAAGCATAGACTTCCCGATGATTGCATGCCAGATGTGTTTAACCACCGAAAGGCCGCGGCTGCTTTACCGACGCAGACTGTGTCGGTTTACGCAAATCCCTGATCCAGCTTGGGTTGCTTGCCGACGTCCACAATACGGAGTCGCATTCAGTGTGGAGAGCCGGGGTTTGAAACTGACACTTCCGGCCCCATGGTGCCGGATTCGACGGGGTGGATTCTGCTCAGTTCTGTTACTATAGGAGCATGGAAGAAAGCAAATCGAAATCCGGTCGTAGGCTAGTCATTGGATCGACTTTGGCTGCAATAGTTCTGGGGCCGTTGGCCTATTTCTTCGTGATTCAAGATACGAACGGTCAGTTGTTCTCGAATCGTCCGAAGCCATCCAAGCTCACGCTGGAGCAGATCCCGTTCGACGGCGAAGCTGCTTATCAGTGGATCGAAAAACTGTGTGCCATTGGGCCTCGAGTCACCGGTACTGAGGGAATGGAGCGGCAGCAGAAATTGCTGAAAGCCCATTTCCAAAAACTCGGCGGCAAGGTCGAGATGCAAAACGGAAACTGGCGCAATCCGCAGACCGGTAAAGGCGTTCAGCTATCGAACCTGGTCGTTCGCTGGCATCCAGATCGCAAAGAGCGAATCCTATTCTGCGCACACTACGATACACGTCCCTTCCCTGACCAGGACCCGGTCGACAAACGGGGACGGTTTGTTGGAGCTAACGATGGTGCCAGTGGAGTCGC
>CAYQMZ010000352.1:0-3195 GCA_964418725.1 uncultured Pirellulaceae bacterium | reverse complement strand
AGCTCGGACGGCACATGCCCAATTTCGATTCGAAATTGGGGGTGGACTTTGTGCTTTTTGACGCAGAGGAGTACATCTTCGACCGAGACCGCGATCGATATTTTATTGGTTCCGAAATGTTCGCACGCAGTTACGCGGCGGACAAGAAACGCGGCTACAACTATCGCGCGGCTGTGCTGCTTGATATGGTCGGTGACCAGTATTTGGATCTCTACCAAGAACGAAATGGACTGCGATGGCGAGATTCTCGCTGGATCGTGAAGTCCATCTGGAAGAAAGCAAACAGCTTGGGGGTCACTGAGTTTATCGAACGTCCCTACAACAAAGAGATCTTGGACGATCACATCATGTTGCATCAATTTGGCAAGATACCAGCATGCGACATTATTGACTTCACCTACCGCAGTCGTGACCGACGCACCAATTACTGGCATACGACCGAGGATACGCCGGACAAGTGTTCCGCGCTCTCTTTGGCGAAAGTCGGTTGGGTGATTCACGAGTGGTTAAAGGACGAAGGTAAGAAGTAGTCGTCACACCGCGGAACGATGGTCTATCGGTTTCTGTTGACCGACATCATCCGACCGAACGCACATTGCTAGAGCACTGCATCAATGGACCCACTTCACGTTACGATTGCCATGGTTCCTGTCGCCATGTACTTGTTGTTGATTGGATCGATCAACTTGCGAACGCGTCCCTTTGTTACCACGGGAATGCGTGACCTAGGTGCCGTGGCATTTGCCGTTTCAGGATTCATGATCGCCGGCCCAATGGAGTTGTTCCTGCCGGAGGTGGTTGCATCGTTGGTCGGCGGCTGGGTTTGGCTACCCATGATCATGCTGTACGTGTTGTTCGTCGCACTGGCGCTCCTGCTGATGCGTCCACGCTTGATTATCTACAACATCACGTCCCATCAGTTGCGTCCGCTCTTACAACAGATCGTGGGTGAACTGGACCCCAAAGCGACTTGGATTGGTGACTGTGTCGTAGCACCTGACTTGGGCGTGCAGCTAGGTCTTGAGAGTTTCGCCGGCATTCGAAACGTGACGTTGGCATCGGTGGGGCATGAGCAAGATTTTGACGGCTGGAAGAAAGTCGAAGCGGAGCTTCGCAATCGACTCAGAACCGTTCAAGTGCCCGTGAATGGCCAAGGGCTCAGCTACCTTTTCCTGTCTCTATTGCTAACTGTTGGCGTTGCCTACACGCTCTTCAAGGGGCACCAAGAAATAGCTCAGGCATTCCGCATCATGCTGCGAATGTAAATTGTGTCGCAGTGTCAGCGCCGCCGCTGCCGACTCTTCACAGCAATCAAGCACGACAACAGTCCAGCGATGGTGAGAGCGTTCGGCTCTGGAACGCTTGCCTGAGCCGCAGGGCTGGGACCGCCGAATCCTCTTGAGAGAATCAGGAAGTCGGCGAACTGAACTATGCCATCGCCATCGAAGTCACCCGAGGTCCAATCGCCTGGATCGCCAAAGTTGGCGGACAATCTTAAGAAGTCTTGAAAGCCGACAACACCATCGTTGTCCGAGTCTCCCAGGATCGCTTGTTCGTTAACCAGCACGATACCATCTGCTGGTCTATATGTGACGCTGGTGAAAATGCCGTCGCCGGTGTGACCAAGGAAATGGTCATCGTCAGCGAAGGCGGTTCGGCCGTTTGCGGGAGTCGCCAGGAATAGCTGTTCATCATTCACAAGGATGGACGGTTCGCTTGCCTGACCCGTGTCGTTCAGAAAAAGACCGTCCAAAACAACCTGTGCGTCAGCCAATTGAAATTCGCCGACTTCAAAAGACGGGCCGCCAATTTGTAGTTCGCTTCCCGGCTGAAACGAAATGGACGAACCCGTAAGCAACGACGCAGTGGATAATTCGAGTGTTCCGTCTGCCGAAATGTCGACGCTTTGGACTTCGCCTCCTCCGGCTGCGATCGTTCCATCCGCCAAGGTGACCGCCGATGCAACGTTACCTTCCACAACGAGGCGACCGCCACCTGATATCTCAAGTGCCGGCTGTGCTTCCGAACGTAGCGTCGCGGTTTCGCCCAAGAACAGGTTTGCCGCGTTTGCAATCTCCAAGGAATTGTTCACTGACAACGTGCCGTTGAGCAGGCTGGCTGATTCCGAAATCATTACGCTGGCAACTTCTCGGTTACCGTCCAGATCCAGTGTGCTTTGAAGGGTCAGCGAATCGATATTGGTAGGGATCGATGCAGTATCAGGCACAGCGCCGCGAAGCCAATGCTGCGTATCTGAATAAGTATCACCGCTCGCGCCAGTCCAGCGATAGTTTGCAGGTGGAATTACTCCCTTTGCTTCGACCGCTCCATCAATTTCGAGTCCAATGTTCAGGGTCAAGATACCGATGTCTACCGGAATTTCCATTTGCGTTAACAAGAAGGTGGCCACCGAAATCTCGCGTCCATCAATTGCGATTTCGACGTCCTCAAAGTCGATGGGCATCGCATCGAATTCCGTCAGGTCAAACGGCTCTGTTTGAATTGAGGTTTCCACCAATCCTTCCACCGTGACTAGGTTGTCCAATTGGCTAAAAGTTCCGCGGTCGATCTGACCAGCCACGCCGGGTTCCGTCAGGTTCAGTTGAAGTTCTTCCGGGGCGACGTTAACGGTAACAGTCGGCAAGAGAAGGCCACCGCCAACTCGAAAATCGATTGCGTCGTCGACTTGCGCGGCCAGTTCGACGATTCTTGCGGAGGTTGGATTGACGGCTGATGGCAGCAGTTCTAGTTGGAGTTCACCGGAAATCGACGACGTGACTTCATCGTCGCCAAGCAGACCGGCATCCACGAACACGGAGACTGCGGATGGATTGGGGAACTGACCAGGCTGTAAGGTCATCGATACGAGTTCGCCGAACAAATTCGACGACCATCCGATCAAAGCGGCGAGGATCAAGTTGCAGAAGAGTCGGCGAGGTGATCGCATATGCATGGTTGGGTTCGATGCGGTTAGCACTCAGTGTTTACCAGCCAGTATTCTAGTCGGATTGACCTAGATACGAACGACTTTGCGCGCCGGCAAGGCTGTCTAGGAAAGCGTACATGCATTTCCGATTGCGTGGCTACCATCGGCTACGCGCGAACTGTTGCGGGCGAACTCGAACGTGTTGCCTGCGATAGCCCCTCCCCTCGCTTTGGCTCGACCCTCCCAGAATTCCTCGCGGAGCTCGGAAA
>CAYQMZ010000351.1:0-7913 GCA_964418725.1 uncultured Pirellulaceae bacterium | reverse complement strand
CGATTGCTCCTTGGAATACGCCAGCGTATGAACACGAGCTCCAGGAATTGCTCGCGCTGGCTGGGGATTACGACCTCCCAGTCGACGTTCCATTCCGCGATCTGTCGCCGCGACATTTGGCTTTGATTAACGAAGGCGTGCCAGAGCGAGACTTTGGTGGGCTGAACGGCTTTTTTGCATGGCTTGAAAAACGCAAATACAAAATGCACCTGCGTGTTTTTCTAAGTCGGTGGCGCAGTTACTCGATCTGCCCCGAGTGCGAAGGCGGTCGCCTGAGGAAAGAGAGTCTGGCGAGTCGCATCAGCGGGAAGAACATTGCCGAAATCAGCGAAATGAAAATCGAGGACGTGGCCGAGTTCTTTCGCCATGCGGATTTTTCAGAGCACGACCGGCAAGTCGGACAAGTCATGCTGGACCAGATCACAGGTCGCCTGCACTACCTGGAAGCGGTTGGACTGGGCTACTTGACGCTCGACCGCACGTTGCGAACCCTCAGTGGTGGCGAAGCCCAACGTGTGGCGTTGACGTCGGCGTTGGGTTCCAGCTTGGTCAACATGCTCTACGTGCTGGACGAACCTTCCGTTGGCCTTCACCCGGCGGACACCGACAGGATGCTAAATGCCCTGTACGATTCTGCAAGCCGCCGATCATTTGGTAGAGATCGGCCCCGGCGCGGGTGACTCGGGCGGACACGTCGTTTTCGAAGGCTCGCCGAACGAGATGCTTGAGGACGAAGAGAGCCTTACAGGCGACTACTTGGCAGGCCGACGCGGTATCACCTCGCCAGAAAAACGCCGCTCGCGTACACATGGCAAAGTCAAAATCGCTGGTGCACGTGGCAACAACCTCCAAAATATCACGGTGGAATTGCCTTTAGGCGTACTCTGCGTTGTTACCGGTGTCAGCGGTGCTGGTAAAAGCACTCTGATTCACGACACGCTGTACCCTGCTCTTCGTCACCGAAAAAAGAAGGACGCGCCGAAACCGCTGCCTTTCGACGAAGTGTTTGGAGACGGGCAAATTGACGACGTCATCATGGTCGATCAAAGCCCCATCGGCCGGTCGCCTCGATCGAACCCCGTCACGTACATCAAGGCGTTCGACGCGATTCGCAATGTGTTTGCCGACACGGTTGAAGCTCGAACCCACAACTACACAGCCAGCCACTTCAGCTTCAATGTGGACGGCGGACGCTGCTCGTCCTGCAACGGCGACGGCTATGTACAGATCGACATGCAGTTCCTGGCGGACGTGTACATGAAGTGCACACAATGTCGAGGTGCTCGTTATCGCCGCGAAATTTTGGACGTCAAATATCGCGGCAAAAGCATCGCCGAAGTGCTCGACATGAGCGTTCGACATGCGTACTCATTCTTTCGCGGCCAAGACAAGGTGCAGACGAAACTGAAGCGATTGATGGACGTCGGTCTCGATTACCTCAAGCTAGGTCAGCCGGCGAATCACCTGTCCGCCGGCGAGGCACAAAGGCTGAAACTGGCCGGTTATCTCTCGACCGCCAAGAGGTCGCGAACGTTGTTCCTGATGGACGAACCGACAACTGGGCTTCACTTCAATGATGTGATTAACCTGCTTGATTGCATGAACGCGTTGCTAGACAACGGCCATTCGCTGATTGTTATCGAACACAATCTTCAAATGATCAAAGCCGCCGACTACGTCGTCGACATGGGCCCGGGTGCTGCTGAAGAGGGTGGCACCGTCGTCGCCCAAGGAACACCGGAAGAGATTTGCGAGACAGATTCTCTGACGGGCAAATATCTAAAGGGATTGCTGAACGGTCACGCCAGTTCGTAGCCGTCTCAGCGAACTCATTTCGGTTGCGATCTCACTTAGCGTTTTGCTGATAGATAGCGTGAATCAGCGCATCCACGTCTTTGTACTTGGCTTTCTTTGCCAACGCTGCATCGACCAACTTGTGAGCGTCCGCTTCTGAGTGACCAAGCGACCTCAACAAATCAAACGCATCACGTACAACGTCCGATTGCACGTCCGCAGCCTTCGCTTTGGCTTCTGGCTGATCGCTGATGAGAAGTGCAAAGCGAGACATCTTTCGCCGCAACTTCGCAATGATCCGTTCGGCTGTCGCAGCGCCGATCCCAGGCAAGGCAGACAAACCCTTGGCGTCTTGTTCCTCGATCATGCTGGCAACTTCGGGCACAGGCCGAACCATAGCCCGCAGAGCTTTCTTCGCTCCCACGCCATCAACAGAGCAGAACAAGTCGAAGAACTGACGTTCAATTGGGTTCAAGAAACCAATGATCCGCGGAGTCAGTCGTCCCTTCTGTGGATTTCCATCCAGATACAAAATCGTGTGCAGCGAAATCTTGTCTGTGACGCGTCCTTGCAGTTGTCTTCGTGCAAATTCGGGTACCAATACCTCAAACTCAAAACCATCCTTCGATATGGTCGCGGATTCCTTTTCCAGAACTTGCAGAATCCCAGTCAGCTTCGTGATCATAGCCGTCCTTGCTTCGTTTGGTGTTAATTCGTCGTGCCCAACTAGTGTACAGACCGGATCCATCGGTAACAGTTCAACCGTCGACTGGTTCCCAAAGTCCCGGGAAACTCAGGCGTCCGTGGGCATTAATCGCCCCGCAATGCTGGCAACAACGGGGTCACATGCAGGTAACGTTGGGCGAAGAGAGCACTCGCAAACCCGACGATCGCAACCAATCCCAACGTGGCGATCAGCGAAGGCCACGGTACGCTGGCTCCACCAAAAACCATGTGCGGAAGCACGACTACCAAGGCAGCCACTGTCCCAACCGCCAATCCACCGAATAGCAGAAGGGCATGCTCGCGAAGAATTAGCGAGGACAGTTTCTGCTTGTCGAAGCCTGCAGCCCTGAGCAACGCCAGCTCCCCACGTCTTTGAATGACATTGCGCAGTTGAACGGCCGCCAAGCCCAAGGTTCCCAACAACAGCCCTAGGCCGCCCAGACTTTGGAACGTCGACAAGTAGGTATTTTGAACGGCCAGCAACTCGGCAAGCAGTCGCTCACTGTTACTCAAGTCCAACCCGTAGTCGCTGTATTCTTCTTCCAACTGCCTGGATAGACCAGCCGGATTGTCCGTATCAATCAAGAAGTATCGATAGCCGCCAACTCGAGGAAAACTCTTGAGCAGGTCTCGTTCCGGTATCAACAAGCTGCCTTGAAAGGTACTGCCAGCCAGCAACCCAACAATCTTGAATTTTAGTTTGCCTACCCCCGGTCCATAGTCGCGTTCAAACTCGGTTCCAACACCGGTGTAGATTTGCATGCTGTACATGGCCGTGTTCTTATCCAGCACCACAGGGATCGCATCCGTTGTCTGAGAGAATTCTTCGGACAGCACGTCCCACTTGGATCGACCTTCGTTCAATCCAGCGTCGACGCCAGCCCATTCCATCTCACCCACCTCATCGGCATGAGCAATGAATGTGTCGGTGATTCCAATAAGTCGCGGACGCCTTGATTGATAAAGATTTCGACAGCTGGCGTCATCGCCGTCCTGCATACGCAACGAGAACGCTCGGGGCGTTGCATCGGCCACTTCATTTGGCTGCGCGGCCTCAACATCCGATTGAGTCACTTCGTCGTCGCCATCGGTTCCGAATTTCAGTTCGTCAAAGATCGCCTGGTCACTGATTCCAACTAAATCGAAGCCACCCGTTCCACCATCGGTGGGACTCAACCGAAACGCGCTGATCGCGATGATCAGAAAACAAGCGGCCGCGACCAGACCGATGGTTAGCGTGCTTCGAGTTGGATTGCGTGTCAGATTCCGCGCGGCCAATGACTGAATACTAAGATCGTCGCCAGCACCCGCCACATTGGCGTTACTCTTCAGTCGCCGAGATACAAACATCAAGAGTGCGATCAAGACGCAAGCCCCAGCACCAAAAAACGCCCCGCCTTGCGGTTCCGGCGGCAAGTTTGGTGCCATGCCTGCCATGCCAACGGCAATCACAATGAGGATCCAGGGCATGGCGGTCATCCAGACCTTCCGCGATTCACCGGTGGGTATTACGGATTGCTCCGTCGTTCCGCTCATCAACTGCGATGGTGAAAGCTTGCGTAGCCGTCGCAACGTAAACGCAACCGTCAGCAGCGAAGCAACTACACCGGTAGTAAACCCAAGAAGCAGTGCCTTGGGCGTTACTTCTAAACGCATGAACGGCGTGACCACAGCTTCGACCCACCACGTTCGCAATCCAGCCAACATGAGCCAAGCGTAGGCGATACCTATCAAGACACCGACGACACCGCCAATCAGCACAATGAGCCCGTTTTCCGCAATGAGTAACCGAAAACTCCGCTGCTGGTCGAAACCAAGTGCTCCGACCAACCCGAGCTGCGTCGCGCGTTGCTCTAGGCTGAGCCGCACCAACAAGGCCACCAACATCAGCGCGGCGGCGATGATGAATTGACTGAAGCCAAAGAACAGCGCATCAAATGGCGTCGTGCCTTTCGAGGCTTCCAAGCCTTCGCGTTTTGCTCGAATCCATCGCATCCCGAATTCGTTGTAGCTGGACGCCAGCTTTTGACTGAGTTGCGACTCACGCGATTCGACCGTCACTTCATCACTGAGTGGAATACGATAGTTCGTCACCTCACCGAACCGACTTCGCCACATCCGTTTCGCCTCATTCAAGGCAACGAATGCCTTTGGCGTGGTGCGATGAAAACGCCAGTAGGTGTCATCAGGGCCCGTAATCAGATCACGTTCCATCGGAAACGGCGCATCCCACTTGTCGATTGATTCCGCATCGGTAATGCCCTTCACTTCAGGCGTCAGATCGGGATCGTTGATCAAGCTTGGCGGCGTCACAAACTGCGCCGCGCGTCGACGGGTAAACGGGCGATCGGGCTCCACCAAGGGAACAATCGCAACCAACAAGAAATCGTCCGATCGCTCAACCGGATCGCCGTGCGTGGTCTCGGGTTCGAAATACGTGACGCGGATCTTGTCCCCAACCGATGCCTCCAACCACTCCGCTGTCCAGTCACTGACAACGATCTGCCCGTCGGACACGCGAATGGGCTGATCATTTTCGACCAACGGTCCCAATTCGGCGTTGGAATCAATGCCGGTGATTGTCGAGTAAGGGACAATATGTCCGTCGGGCACGCCATTGGCACCAAGTCGTTGCATCTTGGTGGCGAGATACGTGTAGCTGGGCTGCGCGTTCCAGTCGGCCACTTGCTTTCCAACGATCGCTTCCTGTTCGGGAGTGAACAACATGCGTTCATTGGTCAGCGTGTCGTATTCGAGCACGGTGGTCGGATCGTCGCTTCCCTCCTCCGTGTACGTCAGTGAAATTCGCTTGAGCTTTAGCCCCAAATCATCCATCGTCGGCTTGAACGAGTTCTTCAGCGTGATGAACGCATCGTTCGATGCCACGCCCGTGTCGTCACTTGCGACCAGCACGGCGTTAATTCGCCCTTCTTGGTCCAGTCCGCTTTGAAGCGTTTCCAAGCTAACGAATGCGTTTGCAGGGACGCTCTGCGAAGCCTGCAAGCTGAAGCGTCCTAGGCCGCGAGCTGGAATGATTTCGATCAACTCCAAGTCAACGATTGTCTTTAACAGTTCGCTCTTACGTGCCAGCGGACTGTCGGCCGCAACCTTCGGCGGCTTCCCCACTCGCAACAACAGACGATCGCCAACCTTTGCGTTGATTTCGTCGGCCAACGGTTGATTGATAACAATCTGGTTGGGACCAATGGATCTGTTGGGGTTTGCACCGTCGGCACTCAATGACCAAAAGTTTTGATTCGAACCGACAACGGTCACACCCTGCGCTCGCGAGACACCATCGGGCTGCTCAACTTCAATCGTCGCCTGATTCACTAGAATCGCTGGAACGGCCTGCGAGTAACTGCGTCCCAACGTGCCTTGAACTTGATCCGCCAACGCCTCGCGAAAGAACTGTTCACCCACCAAGATTTCGTTGATGGTCCCCAAACGCTCGATTGTCAGTGCACGTAGGCTACCTCGGATTGAATCGCCAACGATGAAGGCACCGGTTAGGACCGCCGTCCCGATTGCTATTCCGAACAACAGCGCAAGATTGGTTCGCCAAAAGTGCCGAAGTGAAGCAACTGCAAGTTTAAGAAGTGACATAGTGGAAACCGTGGATTGGCTTGATGAGGTCGCAACGAATTCGTCGGCAAGTCTTACTGGTCAAGCTCGCCGTCGTTCAGATGCCATTGCTGATCGAATCGCTTCGCAAGATCAGCACTATGTGTCACGACGATCATGATGGGTTTCGAACTGTCATTCGCCTGAACCGAATGCAGCAGATCAGCCACTTGATTGGCGTTATTGCGATCCAAATTTCCAGTTGGCTCATCAGCTAACAGCAGGCTTGGTCGATTGATGAGGGCTCTCGCTGTCGCGACGCGTTGTCTCTCGCCGCCAGACAGTTCCGCAGGTCGATGATCTTTGCGATCCGACAGACCAACACGATTCAGCAAGTCTTTGGCTCGATCGATGTGGTTTCGGCTGGGTGTACCTTTGGCGATCGCCGGGACCAAGATGTTCTCCAGCGCCGACAACTGTGGCAACAGATGATGATCCTGAAAGATGAATCCGACTTGTTGATTTCGGAAGTCAGCCAATCCCATCTCACCCAAGGAAAAGGGATCCGTACCATCAAGGTGCATCGAACCCGCGGACGGACGTTGAAGGGTGCCCAAAATCTGTAACAGCGTACTCTTGCCGCAGCCACTAGGCCCCAAGATCGCAACAGACTGGCCTGCTTTCAGCGTGAACGTAACGTTACGCAAAACCGATAGCGGCTCACTCCGCGTTGGATATTGCTTTTGGATTTGTTTGACAGCTAATTCGGCCATAGTTCGCTCAGACGCGTTCCTAGTCTCTATTCACATCTCTAGGACGTTAGTTTTACCGCAACTCGGTCGATGTTTCGTCCAGGGAGACCTCAAAGTGGATGAAAAGCCGGGATTCGGTGACGGGCGGGCTCCGTCCGACGCTTGGCAACTGAATAGCGACGAGGCAATCCAACGATCCCCAGATACCAAGCTGAAGCAGATCCATCGAGCCATGCGACGGATCGGTTCCGTGAAGCTGCAGCAAGCCGGACTTGGTACCGAATCCTAGGCCCGTTAAGCTATGCCCAACACCCAAACGGTGAAAAACACAACTCTTATTGGCGCCGCGGATGTCCGACGAATCAACGCTACAAGACGAAGAGCCAACCAATCCGGACGCCGAACTTGTGCAGCGAATTCGCGATGGCGATCAGGATGCTTGGGACGACCTCGTGTCCCGGTACGAGGGCCGTTTGATGGCATTCGCCGAGAGTCGTTTGCGGCGGCGACAAACCAGTGAAGACGTCGTTCAAGAAACGTTCATCGGCTTCCTAAACAGCTTGCCCAACTACGACGGCAATCGGCCACTGGAAAGTTATCTGTTTACGATCTGTCATCACAAGTTGACCGACCAACTTCGTCGAGCCGGTCGCCGTCCCACGTTGCCACTCTCCAGCGCCGCATCAGGTAGCAGCGGCACCTGGGAGATCCCCGGTTATATCAGCGGCGCCAGCAGCATCATTCGCGACGGTGAACGACGGCGTATGGAAGAGTCGTCGTTGGTCGAAGCACTCAAGGATCAATTGGCGCACTGGCAGAAGCGACAGGACTGGACGAAAGTGATGTGCATGGAATTGCTCTTTGTTCGCGGCCGGTCCAATAAAGATGTTGCTGAGATCCTGGAAATCACCGAGCAACAAGTCGCCAACTATAAGTTTGATTTCCTGCAGCGACTAAAAACGCAAATCAAAAAGCAGGGACTACCCCGCGAGATTTTCCCAGAGTTGTTTAACTGACCTGCAAGTGAACCACTTCCAAGTGAAACTTTATGTATTTCGCTTCGTCGCCGCTGATCTT
>CAYQMZ010000350.1:0-7926 GCA_964418725.1 uncultured Pirellulaceae bacterium | reverse complement strand
GCTCGTCACAAGTGTTGCTACGTCGTTTTCGAAGCGGCGATGTATGAGGATCTCGTGCGGCGCGATACGCTGCAGCAGCAGTTGATTGCCGCGGGGCAGCAAGGGCAATTCATCAATCACTATCAGCCGATCGTTCACATTCCCACGAATCAGTCACAAGGCTTCGAAGCACTGGCCCGTTGGGAGCATCCTATCCGAGGTCTGCTGCTGCCTGGTGAGTTTCTGACAACGGCGGAAGAGACGGAGGCGATTGTGCGATTGGGCGAGCATACCGTCGCGAACGTCTGCCAGGATCTTGTGCAGTGGAAGAGTGATGGGCTGTTTTCTCCCAAGCAACAACCACAGATTCACGTCAACGTGTCGCCGATGCAATTGATCAAAGGTTGCTCGGGAATGCTCGAAGAAACACTCACGGAATTCGGGATCGAACACGACCGTTTGACGATCGAAGTCAAGGAGCAGACACTGCAGGAGCACTTTGAGGCTGCGAGGCTAGAGATCTCGAAGCTTCACGATCTTGGATTTCGCTTGGCGATTGACGATTTCGGAGCCGGGAATTCGTCGTTGGCGTTTTTGGATCGTCTACCGGTTACCGGGATCAAGCTGGCCCGTTCTTTTGTTGGCTACCTTGGGCAAAAGCAGCAACGAAATCGATTGGTTCAGGCTGTCGTCGAGTTGGCGCTGGAGTTCGGGCTGGAAGTTGTTGCCGTTGGTGTGGAAACGCCGGAGCAGTGCGAGCTGTTGATGAGCTTTGGCTGCACGTTGGGGCAAGGTGAATTCTTTTCCGAGCCAATCAGCAGTCGCAATCGCGACGCGATTCGAACGTCGCTGCACGGCGTCGCAAAGCACCGATCTTTCTCTGCTAGTTGCGTCTAAGCGACAGTTGGCGGATCTCTTCGAAGCACCGCGAGAACAGCGCGCAGTCATTAGCCGCCCAGTCTTGCATTGAGCCAACGAATTGCTGACCGTTCGGTATCGCTGTCAGAACGAAGCTCGCATTTTATCCGCGTTCGTTTGGCATTGTCGTGTCGCCCCCTCGTCACCAAATGCGAAGTGTCTCGTTCCATCTTTCGCAGTCCGCATCGTTTCTGTCATCGCTAGCGTCTAACTGTTGGGCCGTGATTCTTTTCGTCAACACGTTGTTTGTGTTGAACGAAGCTCAAATGAGGAACGTAATTTACGTGGCGTTACCGCAATCGCTGTTGCGATTACGACATGCGAAGGGACGACATTTTTCTTCATGACAGAGAAGTGTTTTCGTTTGTGGCCACACCGACTTAGGGAATTCGAGGGATCGCGAAAAATGCCCCACAGGGGGGCAAAGCTGACATAGGTTTGAACAAGGTGCGATCGCAACCTTGTCTTCAATGCATCTTCTCGAACAACTTCTAAGGTCCATCGGATGTTTTCTTCGCTAGGTGATTTCTGGAATAAAAAGTCGAAGCGTCGCACTGCAAGCAAGACAAAACTACGTGTTGAAAGTCTCGAGAGTCGACAGATGCTGACTGCGGTCACGATGACCGACTACGAGCAATTGATTCTTGAATTGGTGAACCGTGCTCGCATGGATCCAGCTGGTGAAGTTGCTCGCAACTCGTCGGTATCGGATCTCAATCAAGGTTTGGCACCGGGAACGATTTCTTCCACACCAAAGCAACCACTAGCAAGTGTACAGGCGTTGGTGGATGCGGGCGTTGTCCACGCTCAAGACATGCTGGATCGCGACTACTTCAGTCACTACACCCAAGGATCGGGCGATGACCCAACCGACCGAGCCGCCACAGAAGGTTACTCGGGACCCGTCGGCGAGAACATTGCTTGGAACGGTTCGACTGGGCAGATTGATCAGAACACCGAAACAATTCAAGCTCACGACGCGTTGTTCCTGAGTCCATCGCACCGTCAAAATATGATGTGGGATCTGTACGAAGAAGCAGGCATGGGCGTACGGTTTGGACCTTACACAAGCAACTCCATCACCTTCAACGCGGTCATGGTCGCGGAAGAGTTCGGCTACAACTCAGGAAATCCCTACCTGACTGGAGTAGCCTTTAACGATGGTGTGTTGGCTGACGACTTCTACAGCGTTGGTGAAAGCGAAGCCGGTATCACGATCACCGCGGTCAGTGGCGGCGGTGCCACGTTCACGACGACTACGGGAGTGAGCGGCGGCTTTAATATTAAGTTGCCCGCTGGTACGTACACGGTTACTGCTAGTGGCGGTTCGCTGGCCGCCGACATGGTTGTGAGTGACGTGACCATTAGTGACGAGAATGTCAAAGTGGACTTCAATACGTCAGAAGCTCCCGATCCGCCGCCACAAGCACCCGCAGAGAATCTCGACTTGTTGGGCTTCAACACGGGCGAGGAATTCTGGGTAGGAACGTCGAACGGCTCGACTCTGGATACTGCTTATTGGGGCGACTTCTCATCGTCGACGACGTACTCTGATGTCCAAGTGGCCGACTTTAACGGAGACGGTTTTGACGACATCCTTGGGCGTACAGCCAACGGCGGGCTTGTTGTTGGGATCTCAACGGAAACCCCATCCGGTCGCGCGTTCACGACCTCGACATGGGGCAGTCTGACGAACGTTACCGATTGGACCATCGTCGTGGGCGACTTCAACGGCGACGGCATGGCCGACTTGATGAATCGAGCTGCCAGCGACGGTACGTTTTGGTTAGCTCAGTCGACAGGTAGCGGATTTCAGAATAGCTACTGGGGCGGCTTGTTGAATTCGATTTCATGGACGGACATTACCGCTGGTGATTACAACGGCGACGGTCGCACCGACCTTGTGTCTCGGGCTCAAGATGGCACATGGTGGGCTTCTATCTCGACGGGAACTAGTTTCCAAAACGCATACTGGGGCCGCTGGTCGAACGCCGTGAATTGGACGGACGTGACGGCGGGTGACTTCAACGGAGATGGCTTGGACGATATCGCCGGACGAGCCAACAATAAGACGTGGTGGATCAACCGATCGACTGGCAGCAACTTTGTGATCGAGTACTGGGGCAACTGGACCGACAGCGTGGATTGGGTGGACGTCACGGTTGGCGACTTTGACGGCGACGGCAACGACGATATCGCCGGCCGAGCAAATGGTCAGTGGTGGATCGCAATGTCCGACGGCGACAGCTTCACGAATCGATATTGGGGTTACTGGACAACAGCGGTTAGCTGGAACGATGTGAGCCTGATTGATATCAACGGCGACGGCAACGAAGACATTATCGGTCGGGCCAGTAACGGCCAGTGGTGGGTCTTTGAATCAACCGGCGAGACGTTCCAAGGTCGCTTGGTTGCCACTTGGTCGCCAGGTGCCACATGGCAATACGTCGGTATCGGCAACTTCGCTTAAGCCGCCCGCAGCCAACGCAAATCAGGAAAAGGCACTGATTCAAGCAAAGTGATCAGTGCCTTTTGTCATGGTTAGTCGCGGATCCATTCGATTCGATCAATCAATTGCTGATTGTGGGATTCCGTGAAGTGAAGATTTGTACGAGCTGCACCGTCATAGACGTCGAATCGAAATGTGCTGATCTCGTTCCAGTCCTTCATCTCGTTTTTCTTACCCTGTTCGGTGAAGTCGCTAGGGCGTAGCACGATCTGCTGACCGTCGCCGACTTCGACGTTGCGGTTCGCGAAAAAAGTTTGTTGAGGGCCTTTGACGCCGATCAGGAACTTCCGTTTGCCGATGCGGAATCGATAGTTCAGCTTCTCGCGGGGTACATTCACCGTGATGCGCATTGCGTAATCGGCCGTCGGGGCAACGCGTTCGGGATCTTGGAATTTGTAAGTTGAGATTCCCCCACGTGGAGACATGGCCCAATCACCGAAGCCGTTTCGATCGAAGTCTTCGAACACTGGGTTGAGCTTCGCATCGGCACGTAGCTGGCTGGAGTCGATATCTTCGGGAAGGTAGACACTCTCGTTCGATGTGATGGTGAACGACCGAGCGACTCCCTGAAAGGTCTCGGTAGGTTTGTTTAGCGGGTACTCGACGTTTGCGAATGCATAGAGCGGCAGTTGCTTACGTACTGGTAGTTTCGCAATCCATTGGTCACCAGCTCGTTCAGCCGGAGCCTGATGCCAGAACCGTGAGCGAGCGTTCGCGTCATGGCTGTAGTAGATCGAAACATTGGACACATCATTCGACTGGTCTGGTTTGAACGCGAAAACGGCAGCGTTCTTCCCCGCTTGCAATTGAAGTGTTGCATCGCCAGCAGTCGGAAGTGTTCCTGGCTGTCCCTTGAGGTACTTGTCGAACCAAAGGTTGACCAGGACCCACTGCTCAGGGCCCAGTGAGTGGTTGTAGTGCATGAGTTGACTCGCAAGCCAATTGCGGTGCGGAATCAGCTTCACGGATTTGTAGACATTGTCAAAAACCGCGTGAAAGTCATCCGATGCACTCAAGAACAAGACCGGACATTTCGTATTTGGCCAGTAGGCTTGCGCGTCGATCGTGCGATTGTACAAATCGATATTCTTGAATCCACGAGCTCTTCCAGTGTCGGGCATGCCAGGGAAGTCATCCATGATGAAACCCGAGCCGCCGACCATCGGGATGACAGCCTTCAGCCGGTCGTCGATCGCAGCCATCGAAGTGATGTTGCCGCCCATCGAATACCCCGTGAACCCGATTTTCTCCGGATCCACTTCCGGTTGCTGCTCAAGAAACGTGATCGCTCGACGCCCAGCATACGTCAGTAGATACCAAATTCCGTTACGTGGACTGACGACGGAGTCGATCGTATGTTCGTCCGGGAGCAGGTTTAGCTTGACGCTTGGCCGAAGTGCACCCGGATAAAACTTAGGCCCTTGGCTGGGATCGACGTTGCCCCAATCTGTGTTGGGCTGGATGCCATCGACCATTTCGCGGCCGCCCCAGTTGTAGTCAATCGTGGCGAATCCCTGCTTCGCGAAGTAGCGGCCGCGTGCGCGATCTGCTCGTTGGCCGCCGCCGTGTGCCCACACGAACGCTGGACCGTTTTTCATCCCTTCGGGAAAAGTGTAAAACGCCGCGCATCGCGAGGCCGTTCCCTTGAAAGTACCGACCTTGAAGATGATGTAACGACAGACGATGCCATCCTCACGCCACTCTTTTACTACCTGCACATCCAGTGGCTCTTTACGAAAGTCGACGTCCTTCCACAACTCGATGGCATCTTGCGGGACATTATCCGCCGTGTATGGCGTGACGGAATCGTCCGACCAGAGTTGTGGGACGAAAAGACAGAGGAACAGTAGCGTAAGTCGACGAGTCATTGGGGCTGCCTGGTGGTCGCAAAGTGGTTGAAGGTCGCAAGCATTTGGATTCATGGGGCCAACCTGTTCACGTTGTTCTGTTCACCGAGATCTCGGACCTTGCCGACGCTGTGAACGCTATTGTCTTTAGATAGATCGCCAAGCACGATGGGGTGCGGCGTTTGGTTGGTCAAGCCAATTCCCTGGGCTACGTAGGTGTCGGGCGAGTGTTTGGCGAAATTGGCTTCATGTCCGGCGGGTACGTTCGGGTAGTCGACGGACAAAAAGTCAAATCGCATCGGATAGCCGACAATGATTGGTCGAAGTACCTTGGGCCGCTGCTCATCTGCGTATTTGAGTTGTATCGTGTGCCCGCGGCCTTTGAGGGCCGCCAGCGGGTGATCCCCCAAGCTATGCGGGGCCGGTAGAACCTGTATGTCAATCGATTGCTGTGTGTGTTTGTCCGAATGGATGTACAGCAGCGGACCGTAGGCTGCGTTCCCGCTGCAACGGCTGATCACGCCGCGACTAGGCAGCGAGAATCCTTGAACGACACAGTCAGTCACCTTGCAATCGGAAACGCGGGCTCGCTTGGCCATATAGAGTTTGATTCCGCCGCGACACTTCGTCACCTCGCAGTTTTCGACAATCATTTCGCCGGCGCCTTTGTAGGCACGTATGCCGTCTTCCGTGCAATTGATCATGTGGTCACGAGGAATGCTGATTCCCCGAACTTCCTCCGGCCATTGCAGTTGGTAGTCGAATTTCTTAGCAAGATCGTTGTCGTGCGTTTCCTCATAACACTCGTTGCTGGGGCGCAAGGTGCCCTCGACCTTTGTGTTGCGGACGGTGGTCAGGTCGCCGCCTTGAACGTAAATGGCGTGCCCGAATGCTTCCATCTTGATGTCGCAACTGTCAATGACGGTCTGGTCGCCGGTGATGCGTATGCCGCAATGTTTGCGAAGGCGGACAACACTTCCGCGTCCTATGCCAAACATATTGCCGTAGCCGTATGGAAACGAACCTCGCACCGTCATGGTGAGACCGACAATGCGGTTGTTGGCTCCAGTAATCACCATCTCGTTCATACGGCCAAGTTTCTGTCCGTGGTTATAGCTGTCGAAGTCAGTGACCTCGGTCATGCCATCGGGATAAGTGTCCTCCAGCGTGCCTCCACGAATCGTATTGCCATGGCCTGTGATTCGAATCAAGTTGGTGCCCGACACGATTTCAAGAGGCACCAAGATTCTGGAGCCGGTCAAATCGATGTCGTTGTTGTCGCCCGTCAGCTCGAAGCCATCTCGATCCGATATCGTGTATTCTCCGGGTTCGAGGATCACTTGCTGATCACTCTCACGCAATGTTGAACGTAACGCCTGCAGCGAATCGACGCGTATCGTCTTACGTGAATGAGCCGAGCCGGCTGGTTCCAGTGAATAGACCCTAAAGTTGGAATAGACGTGGTGCGTGCTCACCATGCGAAAACCAAAATAGCCTTCGTCGTACACGGGAAAGCGATCCAACTGATAGTCAGTGGCGATGTTGTCTGCGTTGCCTTGATCACTAGGGCGTTCGAGCTGAACCTTGTCGCCACGTGCTATCTGATAGATAAGTTTCCCATCGACGATGTATTGCACAACGTCGTCGTAGGCAACAAGCTGGACGGACATCTTTCTATCCGGGGATATCAAGTATGCCGGTGTCTTGTCCTTGTTTGTTAGTGCGATGTGCTCAGCCGGACGCTGATCCACTTCACGCGGATAGCGGCGAAGCCGCGTCGTTTGATTATTGCGTCCGCCAGTGCTGGCGTAGTAGCCGCGAATCTTGTCGTAGCTCTTAAACTGTCCTGTGTACTTTGCAGGATCAAAGAGTCCCAGGCCTGCTAACGCGTCGCCGTTGCTTGATGCGGGGCCAGCAGCGGACATTGGATCGGTGGCCATCCAGAAATTGTTTATGTCGCGAGGAACCACGCCTTTGATCGCCGGCATGTGTGTCGGACAAACAACGTCGTAGGTAATCGCGATACGCGTGCGGAGTTTCTTCTTAAACCAGACCGTACATCCGCGGCCTGGCAAGAAACAATCCAGCGTGCCTTTTCGAGCTTCGACTCGCGGTTCTCCGTCTGCAGTTCGCTCTTGAATTTGCACGACCCAGTTGTCCAAATCTTCAAAGTCGTCTTTGGCGATCACGTTTCCAACTTTGAAGAGTCCTACGCCATGCCCAAGCACCACCGGGCCGTCGTCTAGTTTGGCGTCGCCCGTTTGGGCGATTAGCGATGGGCTCATGCTCAAGGCAATCGTGAGCAGCATCAGCCAGCGAGTTATTGGGCAATTCATGTAGGTGGCTTTGGGTTTCGAGATTAGACGCTGCGATTGCTTTTCGGCGGGATCGATGCGCAACCGGCTAGACGGGCGTCTATCGTGGCGGGATATATTGTCGTGGGGACGTTCTTTTAGCGTTCAAACTCTTGCTGTGTCAATTGTCCAGTAGAACGACAAGTCCCCCGTCATTGCATACGAGGTCTCTTCCTTGTCGTGTCGGGAAATTTCGAAACCGCGATTGGCGTGAATTCTGTCGATTGTCGGGTTCCATTGTGTTACCATCTGCGCTTCGTAGGCTTGCCTGCTCTTGCAGCGCGTACCTCCACGAATGCGTCAGTTGTGACCTTTGCAG
>CAYQMZ010000349.1:1888-7973 GCA_964418725.1 uncultured Pirellulaceae bacterium | reverse complement strand
AGGAAGTCAGCGAAGTTGATCTCGTCGTCGTTGTTGAAATCGCCGTCAGCGAAAGCGACATCTCCCGCGCGTGCGTAGTTGCGAGAGAAGATCAAGAAATCAGCGAAGTCCACTTTGTCGTCGCCGTTTGCGTCGCCAACGAGTGGCTCGACCGTTACGTTTGCCGCTTCCTTGACCTTCGGTTCTAAGTTATTCGATTGCTGCAGCGGATCGCTAATCCGCCCCATAAACAGAATCGACGACGTCACATCATCGCGAATCATGAAGTGAAAGGGACGATCAGCGCGGAAGTCGAATTCGGTTTCTCCACCACATCGGTTGTGCGTCCAAACAGAGAAGCCCCATAGCTCACTACCGACAAAATACGTGTGATGGTCGGCAACGCGGAAGTTGTAGACTTTCTCGACTTCACCCGTCGCTTCAACGCTCTCCACTTCGTGCCAACTGCTTAGGTCGCCGGCTAGTTGATCTCCCGCTGAGAGCTCGATCGCAGGTCGCCACCCTTTTGACTTGACGAAGAATGGATGCTCGCTGGTCGTACGAATCAATTGGCCGCCAACACGCAGATTCACAATCTCAGTTTCATTCACGAAGGTTTCTTCGATCAGCTTCGGCTCAATCGGACCGGCCAAATTGTTTTCGTCTCGAGCCAGAACCAAATCGCCAGCCGTCAAGGATTCGATGGCTTGCTCACCGTTTGGCGTTAGCACGGGAGTCCCTTTGGCAAAGCAGATGATGCCTCCGATGACGGCCGTCGCCGCTGCGGCTTCAGTCCCCGTTTCCGTGATCTCAACGAATGCCTTGTGAAATACATCCGTAATGTGAAACGAAGAGTTGTCAGTGATCTTGGAAAAGTCAGATACGGACGAATTGAACATGTCGGGCATCCCCATGCCTCCCAAGAGTTTCTTCAGGTCGAAGAACACTTCCGTCTTGAACTTCGGCAGCCAGACATCCACATTGCGATAGAAGACATTAGGCCCTTCGAGCCACTTATCGACCTTCGCAAGCGTCTCTGGACTCAGATCGCTGGTCGTATTTCCGTCGGCGGGTAGCAGCACGACCATAGACGTGCTGCCAGGCGTGTATTCGAAACCAGATTCGTGCCAGTCACCCTGGTCCAACACAAGTATTTGGAAGCCGTCGATCTCTGTGTATTTGAAGGAGTCGATACCGACACTGGTCATTGTGGGCACGTCGACCGTGACACCATCTTCACGATGAAATGGCAACGTGACGGTCGCGTTCTTGGAAAACGGCGTCTGCCAATCTGCCTGAAAGTAGACTGCGTTGGTGAGTACCAGACGAGTTAGTTCCCTAATTGCTCCCTCCGGTATCAGGTCTCTAACCTTGTCGCGCGTCTGATCAGCCACCCGTTCATTGATTGTCTGGCGAGAAGCTTCGGGTTCCGAGGCAAAATTCAGTGGCAGCACGTCTCCACCGTATTGCCCTTGAATCGTATCAACAAAGCCCTGCTTGGGGCCCCATTCGCTCTGCGGCCACAGAATGTTCGCGAGTTCTAAGTCGATGCCGCGGCTATCGGCCTGTAAAGATGTGAGCAGCGCGCCGAACGATGCATGAATGTCTTCGTCTTCACCGAGGTACAAAACATCCTGCATCTGTTGAGCAGTATTTCCGTCGGCCCCAGCTGCCGTCATCGATAACGCCGTCGATAGGCTTAGCGGCGACATGAAAACGTTACCGTCTTCCTGCCGAATGTGTTCAAAGAAGTCGGCTGCGAAACAATTCACGGCACGACTCGCTTCGGCAGTTGGCTTATTGCTCAACTCGAACGGGCAGTCTGCAATACCGTTTCCGTCGAGAGTGATTCGAGCTTCCAAAGACTCAAATTCTAAGCGTTCTACCAATGACTGAACTTTCTTCGTTGGCATGGAGAGTCCCTCCCGACTGAGATTTGATACGAAGCACGTGCGGCGAGTAGCCCCATTGTGACGTACAGAATTGTGAATTGCACTTTAAACGAAGACGGAGACCGAAAGTCCTCAATAATCGCAAAGTTCCTGAACAAAACCGCCGACGAAACTGAGTTTATGATCCTGCGGATTTACGAAGCACGCAACGCATGAGTTGGCAGTCACGGTGAGTTTCGCTGGGCATCGCGAAGCTTTTCAGGAAGTTCAAGTGTTTCCATACTGTGCAGCGACGAAGGTGAGACAGTAATACCACCGGCTCTTCGCATCGCTTCGTTCGGGTCACGCAATACGCGTGTTGCTAGATACCACAGGTAGAGCACACCGCAAACTGCCAATCCTAACGCCCACAACCCGTTTCGAAGAAAGCCACCGGCCAGTTGACGAACTGGCGCCGCCGCGCTGTCGTAGTCTTCCTGAACCACCACTAGAAGTCCCGTATCAAGCGTCTTCAAACGGACAGGCGCCAGGGCCGACAGCCAATTCCGATCGTACTTCGTCCCATATTGCTTAGCTTCAGGAGATTCGGAGAGCGGATCACGGTAGAGCGTGACGCCCTCGTCATTTTGACCGGCTAATGCCAACGCTTCGACGTCCACTTTGTATTCACTGAAGTCGCGTAGTTTTGGCTCATCCTGATCAGGGTTCGCCGAATCGAGTATGTCGTTAAACAACGGGTGCTGCAGTATCTGTCCGTTACTCGGGCCCTGCCTGCCATCCACCAACGTCACGAATCGACGATCAGAAAAGAACTCTTCGTCATCGCCCAGATGCCCCAACTCCACCGTCAGCGCCAGAACTCCGACCACCGAATCTCCATCATCACTTCGAATCGGCGTGGAAACGGCGACCTTCCACGTGCCGCTCGCTTCACTGCGAAACACTGGAGACAATCTTGTGTCGGAAAGCGGAATCTCGTCGTAGTGCCGTCCTGGCGGAAAATCCTTGCTCTTTCCATGGAAGTAAGCTCGCCGCGAGTAGTCAAATCCCACGGTCGAGTTTTTTTCCTTTTCGTGCATGATCGACGAGGCCAATTGCACGCCTCTCGCGTCCGTGACAAACCAACTGGCAACGTTGTCGTTGCGTTGTGCAACCAGTCGGTCCATTCGTTCGGCCAACTGCTGCCTAGCCGGATGCGCAATGAACTCGCGACGAAGTCGGTCATGCACTTCATCGCTCAAACTGGAGTCCGTCAAGCGTTCCAAAAGGTCGGCAGCGTTTGCGCGAATATGTTTAATTTCTCCCAGCAACTGAACATCGTCCGCCTCGAATTCCACGCGTCGGTAGTAGTTATCGATCCGTCTAGCAACCGCCTCGGCGACGAATTTCGCAGCGAACTGACTACTCGCGTATCCCCACTTTCTAACCATTTGGTCGGATTCCGTGGCAGACTTGATCGACGCATTGATCCCGAACAGCCCGAATACCGTCAGCAACAACAGGGGCCCCAACAGTCCAAGCAACAAAAGCGGCTTGCGATCTTTGTTGGCGTCACGTGTCCGCAGCGATGTCAGTACACTCTGAACGTTGGGAAATCGACGTGCCGGATCAATTGCCAAGCAACGATCAATGATTTCGATCAGCTCGCGATCAATCCCACGAACCGACCGATGAGCCGAAGGCGGTGGTGAATTCTGAATCTCGTTACGGTACGCCTCCAACCGCCCCGCCAAAGTTGCCGAAGAGTCGATTAAGGAAAGCAATGATTCCGATCGGTAAGGCGAGCCGCCCGTTAGCATGCAGTACAACAAGGCGCCTAACGCGTATACATCCCACCGCGCGTCCGGCACCGCCTTTAAGTCTGCTTGTTCCGGTGCCATGTAGAACAGCGTGCCAAGGGCCGGCGTTTGCTCATGAGATAGACGTGATTGCCCAAAGTCGGCTAGGCGTGGCTTGCGATCCTGATCCAGCAAGATGTTGTCCGGCTTCAAATCACAGTGCAACACACCTTTGCCGTGGGCATGTAGCAGTCCGTTCGTGATTTCGCGAAACATCTCAACGGCTTCGCCAATCGGCAGTGGACCTTCGCGTTCCAAGAATTGCTGCAACGAACCACCGTCGACATACTCCATCACATAGTACGGCGGTTCGGCATCCCACCCGACGTCCAGCAATTGCACGACATAGCGGTCCGCCGACAGAAAGACCAGCTTCTCAACTTCACGCGATAGCAGTGACCAGTCGACACCGCTCTTTTGCGTGTAAAACTTGATGGCGACCTTGCGACCCGTATTCTGGTCGACGGCGACCCAAACTTCGCCGTACGCTCCGGTCCCCAACAGGTTGCGAAAGTCGTAGCCCGGTATGTCAATTGGCGGACGTGAACGCAGACGACTCAGTTCTTGAGACTGGTGCTGCTGAAACTCATCTTGTTGTTGGGTACGATCACTGTCCATGGTTTTGCCTGGATCTAGAGTAACCTCGCAACAGCAGCTAGAACAGGCGGAAGCAAAGTCCAATCCTGGATAACAGTTTCAATTCTTTTCCAGCGTTCGCAACTTGTCGGATTTGCGTGGATAGTAAGCATGAACAGCCAACAATTTTGGTGGAGCCAACTTATCTGCTCCATCGCATTTTCGGTAAGCCTCGGCTGCGGACAACAGCAGACGCAACCACCGGCGGGCAGCACAGGAGCGGACCATCAAAACGTCACCACCGCGCTGGATGGCAAGGATGGCCGCGATCTTGCGCTGGATCAGTTTCGCCCACGCTCCATGCTGAAAGTCAAACGAACCGAAATCACGGGAGCCAAGTTTCCCGCCATCAACGTGCATAGCCACTTCGGTTTTCGCCTGAAGAACTCCACAGAACAGTTGGACGAGTTCGTACAACTCATGAACCGGCACAACATGGCGATTTGCATTAGCCTGGATGCACGGCTTGGTGCCACCCTAGACGAGCACCAGAAGTACCTATGGAAAAAGCACAAGAATCGCTTCGCCATATTCGTGCACCTAGACTGGCAGGGTGACGGAGACGCAGATGATCCCAAGACGTGGGCCTGTCATCGTCCAGACTTCGCTCGACGCGTAACGCTGGAATTGGCGGAAGCGAAGAAAGCTGGTGCCTGCGGTCTGAAGCTATTCAAACGCTTCGGCTTAACCTACCGCAATCCAGACGGTTCGCTGATCGCAATTGACGACGTGCGATGGGACCCGATCTGGGAGGCATGCGGAAAGCTGGGCTTTCCTATTATCGTCCATACCGCCGATCCCGCGGCATTCTTTCTCGATATCGATAACACGAACGAGCGATGGGAAGAGTTGCATCGGCATGCGGACTGGAGCTTCCCACCAGATAAGTTCCCACCGCGTGATGCGTTACTGGCTGCACGCAACCGTGTCATTGAGCGGCATCCAAACACGCAGTTCATTGGTGCTCATGGAGCGAACAACTCGGAAGACCTAAGCACTGTGGCGGAATGGCTGGAGAAATACCCAAATCTTTACGTTGAATTCGCCTCGCGTATTGGAGAACTTGGCCGCCAGCCATACACCGCTCGAGAATTCCTAATTAAGTATGCGGACCGAGTTCTCTACGGTACGGACGGCCCCTGGCCAGAGGCTCGCATCAAGCAGTACTGGCGATTCTACGAGACATTCGATGAGTACTTTCCTTACTCGGAAAAGGACTTTCCACCCCAAGGTTTTTGGAATATCTACGGCGTTGGCCTACCGGATGAAGTGCTGCGAAAAATCTATCACGAAAACACATTGAAACTAATTCCCGCGTTGAACGAGAAGTTTCCGTTGGCCATCGCTGAGCTGAAGAGCTTTCAATTCAGGAACCAAGAGGAACGGTAGCCGGACCACTGAATCTGTAAGCCGCTAAGCTTTCATTCCGCCGAAGGCTGCAAACTTTGTGTTGAAGTGAAGCACATCGACTGCATCGAAACCAACTTCGCGGAGCAGGTCCAACTGATACAGTAGTGGCATGGGAGAGTCTTCTTTCTCGATGTACTCGAAAACGTGGTCACGATAACTGGCGTCTTTCAAAGCTGTCAGATAATCGCCATAGCGATCGTCCTGGATGCGTTGCACGGCATCCGAACTGCTCCTTACCAGGTCGAAAATCCAAAATGATCCGCCCGGGCGCAATGCCCTAAATATCTTTTCAAAGGTATACGTCCACTCGGTTGCGGACCGCAGATGATG
>CAYQMZ010000349.1:0-1878 GCA_964418725.1 uncultured Pirellulaceae bacterium | reverse complement strand
ATGTAGCACAGCCCCCGCCACCACAATATCGAACTGCGCCTCGTCGAATTCCAAGTCGCGAACATCCGCCTGATGACTCTGAAGTTGCACGTCGTACGAGTCGCCGATCCTCGACTGAGCTCGCTCCAACATATTCTGACTTAGGTCTACCAACGTTACAGATTCGAATTGACCATCCGCGAGCGTGCGCAGAGCAAAGTTGCCTGCACCGCAGCCAATATCTAGCAGGGCTTTCGCGTGCGGCGTCACCGCGTTCGCTGCCTTTGCGATCAAATCCAGGGCGATCACTGCATCGATTGTCGCGGACTGCCCTGTTTCAAGATTAGAAAAACGCTCGACATCCTGATCGAATCGTGCACGGATCTCGTCCACCGTCGATTTTTCCATCACAAGCTTTCTTTTGGTTTCGGATTTGTGAGAATTGGCCCGTTGAGTTTTAGTACCGCCACCGCTGGCGAATGCAGGCAAGTGTTTCTTGCTGTCCGCCGAATTTGGAGAACACCGTGATCTCACGAACTAGCCTGTCGAACCTTAGCGCAATTATTATTCTCGCCCTGACATCTCAGGCTATCGGTGCGGAGTTCCGCTTGGAATTACAGGCCGGTGGGCACGCGAGAGAAAACTGCCCAGCAATATGGGCTCTGCCGGACGAAGTGAGCGACACTGATAGCTTGACTCTGGTTCGCGAGTCCGACGGTGAAACGATTCCTGTGCAAAGGGTTGGCCCTAAGAACGCTAAGAAAATCGTCTGGATGATATCAGATCGCATGGAAGCGGGAAAACGCAGAACCTACAAGTTGTCCGCTACTCCCAGCAAATCGCGACGAAGGAAAAAGCAACGTACGAATCAAAACCGAGGCGTGATGCTGGAGGACGACGGCTCCAAGTTAACGCTCAGCGTTCAGGGTTCTCCCGTACTGCGTTTCAATCACGCGGTCGTTGAAGCTCCCGATGGGATTGACCCAATCTATCGCCGAAGCGGCTACCTGCATCCGGTCTTCACGCCCCAAGGAAACGTCGTCACTGGTGATTTCGAGCCGGACCACGCTCACCAACACGGCATTTTCAACGCCTGGGTTAACGCAACCTTCCGCGATCAACCGGTCGACTTCTGGAATCAAGCCAAAGGAAAAGGCGACGTGGAATTTCGCGACATCCGCTACAAAACCAGCGGGCCAGTCTTCGCACAATTCGCCGCACAACTGGTTCACGTGGCCGTACGAGACGGCAAGCGAATTCCCGCAATCAACGAAGTCTGGCAAGTGCGAGTCTACAACAGCACGGAACCGTTCCTATTCGAAATCCAATCACGCCAGACACTTGCGACTGATGATCCCGTCCATGTCAATCAGAACCGATATGGCGGCTTTGGGATTCGCGGGCCCAGCGAATGGCTGATGAATAAGAAAGATGTCGAATCGAACTCGGCTACCAGCGAAGTAACAGACGCCAATACAACCGATCCAGTCGCAACCGGCGAATTCACAACCAGCGAAGGTCGTAGCCGCATTGATGGCAATCACACGCGTGCACGGTGGGTCGAGATGCATGGCCCTATCGGATCCCAACACGCGGGGATTATCGTGCTTAGTGCAAACAACAACTTCCGAGCACCGCAAACGGTCCGACTGCATCCTTCCAAGCCGTACTTCTGCTTCGCTCCGATGGTGCTAGGAGCTTTCTCGCTGGAACCCAAACAGACGCACGTCCAACGGTACCGGTTCGTCACACACGATGGCGCGCAAGATTCAGAATTGGCGGAACGAATGTGGCAGGACCTCGCTCACCCTCCGCAAATCACACGTATTAACGACTAGGGCACACAGAACCCGAGTTAAAAGAAAACGGCGAGCAAGACTGCTCGCCGCTAACTCATGT
>CAYQMZ010000348.1:0-7973 GCA_964418725.1 uncultured Pirellulaceae bacterium | reverse complement strand
CTCGGCAAGCCGATTTTCCCAAGGCTCGACCGAAAGAAAACTTGGCTGATGGTCAAGAAGGACTTGGAGAGGGTCGGAATTCCCTACAAGACTGACGCGGGCTTCGCTGATTTTCATGCCGCTGGCCGTCACACTCACATCACTGAGCTACTTCGCAATGGCACTACACTACCAGAAGCGAAAGAGCTTGCTCGTCATAGTGACGTTCGGATGACAATGCGATACACGCATATTGGACTTGATGACCAAGCCGAGGCAATCAAGAACTTACCCAAGGTCCCGACGGATGGAACAACTCAAGGCTGGGAGTGCCCTGGGAGTAAGCCAGACGGCTCAAGTGGGCAAAGCGTGGCAAATGATGTCAACTCGGCAACAAAGGATGACTCATCGCAAAGTGTTGATGAGTCATCACTTAGCACTGAAATTCAATCAAAGTCAGTGCATGACAAAAGTGGAGGCGGCGGGGATCGAACCCGCGTCCCGCAATGCATCCGTGAAGGCCTCTACGTGTGTAGTCGGCTATTTGGCATTTCGCCTGCGATGGCCCCTGTCGACCGGGTACACCTCAGACTAGACCAGAACGTGTTTAACCCTCGGCGTGCTGGACGTGACCGAGAGCGGTTCGGAATTGGCAACTGGTTTTTGGGTGTCTCCGACGAACCCCCTCAACCAGGGCTACTACTTAATTAAGCAGCCAGCGCGAAGTTGCCTTCGACACTTAAATTTGTGATCAGCTTTTAACGTGGCCTGCTGATCAACCACGACACGCCACCTTCACTTCTTGACATCCGGTCGAATCCAATTCGCCCCCGAAGAACTTTCGTCTTCAATCCTAGATCACCGGAGCGACCTAGACTGCAAGATTATATACAAGGACGCGTCCTACGTGGATTGGGTTCAATCCATCCGCGAACTTGTCTGTTTACCGCAAGTTTCTGCAAACAACGGAGTTTCTGCCCCTTGAAGCTGAAAATTGCGAATCGCGTTTTGTTCCACCGCGTTACTCCAATTGAATGGATCACTGTTCACGGCTAGACGAGATGTGGATGATGGCGACCGGCAGTTCTAAACAAGCCAACTGATAAAACTAGCCTCGCGACACTGCCACCAAACTCGTCATCCTTGTTTCGTTTCCGCCCAATTCGCTGAAATCTGGCGGTTAGCCGCCTAACTCACGTGAACGCTCTGTCGCTGATTTCACGGCATTCATTAGCACTCCGCGCAGCCCGCCCAACTCCAATTGGTGCAGTCCCGCGATCGTGGTGCCACCAGGACTCGTAACCTGGTCCTTCAGCAAGCCCGGATGCTCTTCTGTCTCCAGAACCATTTTCGCAGCTCCGAGTAGCGTTTGGGCGGCAAGTTTCGTCGCGACGGCACGCGGCAAGCCAACGCGAACACCACCGTCGCTCATTGCTTCGATCATCTGATACACGAACGCCGGGCCAGAACCAGATAGTCCAGTGACAGCATCTAGTTGATGCTCCGGCAACTGGAAGGCGACCCCAACGGCACTCAAGAGGTCACCGACATATTCGCCGTCTTCAGGACTCGCCCCTCCGGCCAAAGCGAACCCGGCCGCGCCTTCGCCGACAAGGCACGGTGTGTTCGGCATCACGCGGATGACGCGTTCCGTATTCAAACCATTACATAGTCTTTGAAGAGTTACCCCAGCCGCGATCGAAATGAACAGCGTCTTCTCACTTGTCGGTCCAATTTGCTGAAAGACGGAGCCCATGTGTTGAGGCTTCACTGCCAGAACAACAACATCGCTTTGTTTCACACATTCTGTTGGATCCGTAACAGTGCTGGCTCCGGGCACCTTCGATGCAAACGAATTCAGCGCCGCTGGCATGGGGTCGCATGCAATAACATCTTTGCCTTCAACCTTCGCCGCCTCTACGAATCCGCTTGCGAGAGCTGTTGCCATTTGGCCTGCGCCAATAAATCCGATCTTCGTCATGTTTTGTGCGTTCGTCTGTTCTGCGTTAGGCGATGATTTCGTCGGTTCGAAGGCGATTCCAAGGAACCTGCGAACCATCAACATAGCTGATATCGATGCAATGCTGTTACGTACTTCGAGTCACAGCACCGTCAGGTTGTTGCAGCCGGCGGCAACTTCGCGGCGAACAATGCGCGAAACCGACTCGAATACATATAGACGTTGGCAGCGTGTTTTGGAACACTCCTCGCCCGCCACAGCAGTTTTCGAAGTTCCCCGGATTTCGCGAACGCAACGGCGATACGATTCTGTCAAGTAAACCCGGAAAAACCTTTTGTTGGCTCGATCGACTGCCAACAAGATGACTTTAGAGGGCTAGTTATGTATCGAACTTTCATCTGCGCGATCGTTTGTCTTTTCGTCGCAAGTGCAGCCGCTCACGCTGAAAATCCTCTCGGAGCAATTTGGCCGTTCTCGAAAAAGAGTTCAACGCCGAATTTCGACAAGATCGATCCGTTTACCAGCAGCAAGCCGACAAATCGCAAGTCAACATTGGGACTGCCAAATCCCAGTGACCTGATGGACGGTGCCCAGCAACAAACTCGCAAGGCAATCAAAGGCGTTCAAGATTTTGGAAAGTCGTTGAACCCATTTGCGAAGCGAAGCTCAAAACCAAAAGCTTCGTGGTTGTCGAAGGTTTTGCCTAAGAAGCAACCCGTTCAAGGACCACCGGCAACCATGAACGACTTCATGAAATTGAAACGGCCTCGGTTCTAAACGAACCTATCGCAGTTTCCACCGAGAAGATCTCGGGCGGCGAAAGATCTAGGCGGCGAACTTCTAAATTCGTCACCCGTCGCGGTTGCCGCTTACGATTCCGTCAGACGTCGCATGATTGCCAGTGCGATGTCTTCTCGCCAATGCCGGCTGACCACCTGAACTCCAACGGGCAGGCCGGCGCTGCCTTCTTCAGCGCGTCGTAGCTCTTTAACCACACTGTCCTTCGACGGCTCTCGATCCGATTCTTCGTCGGACTGAATCGTAGTGATCGGCACGACCCCCGCTGGCATCCCCAGCAGGTTGTACGTTTGCGTATACGCCAGCGCGAACACGATATCACCGGAATTGTGTTTCATTGCCGCCGACGCGAAAGGCGGACAAACGATCGCATCAATCTTAGCTGCGTCGAGTCGATCAAAGAATTGCTGGCGGAACTCGGCTTGTTTCTTGAGCTGTTCCTGAAAACCATAGGCCGTCAGATGATGGCGTTGAGATCGTCGCATGATCTGAGCGAGTGTTGGCTGTCCAATTGCATTCAGAATGGCCGGCAAGCCTTTGCGAGTCACTGTCGGCAACCTTGTCAGCGCGAGCGTCTTCTTTATCTTCGAATCGATCGCCGAGCCCGCAAGATATTGCCGCATCCACTTTCCGCCGTCGGCCGAGAATTGTCCCAACTGCAATTCCCAAATATCCAGAGCTCTGGGCGGCGGAAACTCAACGACGTCGGCACCCGCATTCTTCAACACGTCAACGGATTGCTGAACCGCGCGACGAATTGCCGGCGAGGGGACGAACAGATCGTCTTGCGAGTAGTAGCCGATTCGGAGTCCTGCAATATCGACGTCTCGCGATGACCGAAACGGAACCGGTGGAACGGCTGGATCTCGTGGATTCACAGAGTCAGGAACCAAGACACTCAAAGCCAGTTCCAAATCGTCAACGGACCGTGCCATCGGCCCAGGTTGTGACCAACCTGAGGGGAACGCAGGAAACTGCCAGTGACCTCGCATCGATAGCCGATTGGTGGTCGGTTTAAGGCCGCAGATTCCACAAAAATGCGATGGGATTCGTATGCTGCCTCCACCGTCGCTTCCTAAACCTAACGGTGACGCATGGGACGCGATGAGGGCTCCCTCGCCACCACTAGAGCCCCCGGGCGAACGCTCAAAATCAAGAGGATTGTTGCTGCGACCGTAGACCGGGTTTTCGGATTCGATCGCGATTCCAAGTTGGGGAACGTTACTCTTACCTAAAATGATCGCGCCCGCTTTTCGCAAACTAGAAACCGTCGGAGCGTCGGTTTCACATGTCGATTGCTTTCCTTGGATTCCCGCCGTCGTCGGCAAACCACGCACATCGAAAAACTCCTTAATCGACACAGGAACACCGTGGAGCGGTCCGAGATCGTCTCCACGAGCTATTGCTGCATCGGCCTGTTCTGCTGCCGCTCGAGCCTCTTCGAATTGTGGAACGACCAGAGCGTTGATGGCGGGATTCACTTCCTGAATCCGTTCGATGTGGGCCTCGACAAGCTCTACCGATTTCAGCTCGCGGCCACGCAACAACCGAACCATCTCACTAGCAGACAGTTTACACAGATTCGATTTTGGATCGGCAACGGGCATACCTTGGCTCCATCAGTGCTGCCTTCGACAGCCACTCCGCAAAAGGGAGTATGGAGCATAAGCACGGTGGTGGATAAGTCTATACCGATCGCGTGCTCGTCACGGCGATTCGCTTTTACAGTTCAAAGCTCTGCGAAGTTCTTCAGCAGTTTCAGGCCGTCAGCTTGGCTCTTTTCTGGGTGAAACTGAGTCGCGTAGAGATTACGTTGCTCGTCCCAAACGGCTGCACAAAACGGCTGGTGGTAATCAGATTCGATCGCCACTACGGATGGATCCGCAGGTGCCGCATAGTACGAGTGAACGAAATAGAAGTGTGTGCCGTCTGGCAAACCATCGAAAATCGGAGCACGCTTCACGAATCGAGCCTGGTTCCAGCCCATGTGGGGAACCTTGTATTCACTTGGCAAGTCGAACTTTTCCACTGTACCTGGAATGACACCCAGCCCTTCGAACTCACCACCTTCAGTACTGCGGTCAAACAGCAGTTGCAGCCCCAAGCAGATTCCTAAAAAAGGCTTACCATCGGCAATCATCTGGCGAATGGGTTCGACCAGATTTCGCGTCCGTAGTTCGTGCATCGCGTCGCCGAACGCCCCTACCCCTGGCAAAATGACTTTATCGGCGGACAACAACACGTCGGCATCCGAAGTAATCTCTGCCGAGTGCCCGACTTTTTCGAAGCCCTTTTGAACACTGCGAAGGTTTCCCATCTGGTAGTCAATAATGGCGATCATGGCCAATGAACTCCGGAAGTAGCGGGTCGCATTGAGTGAACGACGCCGTTTTAGATCGGTAAGGAGACGATCGAAATTAGCTGTTCGAAGCGACATTGTCTATTCGGGGCAAGCCATAAAGACGCCACCAGGCTTGTAAGGTTCGCTTGTCACTGCATCCCTGGTTATCCTTGCTGATCAACGCCAGTGATCCCGCACAATCGCCACCTACCGAGAAACCGTCTCGCACAAGATACTGGTACTGGCATGCAGTCCTCGTATGAAATGGGGCGCAGTATTCAAACCCACTGCCGGCAACCGCAGCGAGCTCGATTGATATGACAATTCAGTGGTTCCCAGGTCACATGCACAAGGCTCGGGTCGAAATGGCCGAGCTGCTTCCCAAAGTAGACCTGGTCATCGAAATCCTCGACGCCAGAATTCCCTACAGCAGCGAAAACCCCATGCTGGAAGAGCTGCGCGGCGACAAGCCTTTTCTGAAGGTTCTCAACAAGAGCGACCTAGCCGACGAACACTGGACCGCAGCTTGGAAACAACACTTCGAACGAGAGCAAAGCGTTCGAGCACGAGCCGTAACCACAAATGAGCCCAACGAGATCCGACGTCTGGCGGATGATTGCTTGAAGATGTTTCCGGATAAGCAGGGGATCGGCAAACATGTCACTGCCATGATTTGCGGAATTCCCAACGTCGGCAAATCAACGCTGATCAACATTCTCGCGGGACGAAAGGTTGCCAAGACAGGAAACGAGCCTGCCGTCACCAAGTCCCAACAACGCATCAACCTGCGGTACGGCGTGCGTTTGTTCGACACTCCAGGCGTACTCTGGCCGAACCTCGCCAACGAAAAAGGTGGCTATCGACTCGCTGCCATTGGATCAATCAAAGACACAGCGATGGAGTATGAAGACGTTGCATTCTTTGCTGCCGGCTATTTGCTGGAAACGTATCCCGACCGATTAATGGAACGCTACAAGTTCGAAAGTCTTCCGGATGGAGCCCTAGCGGTACTGGATGAGCTAGGGAAAAAGCGAGGTTGCTTAAACAAGCGTGGAATCATCGACTACGAACGCGTGTCGCGCATTCTGCTGACAGAAATGCGTTCAGGCAAGCTAGGGCGGATAACGCTGGAGACGCCGGAGATGGCCGAGCGTGAAAAGGTTGAGGTAGCAGAGAAACTCCGCGAGCGAGCGGAGAAGAAAGAACGCAAGAAATCGGAGCGTAAGGCGCGTTTCAAAGAAAAGCAGAAACGCAAGCGTTGAAAGCGACTCAGTGCTAGTCCGCTCTGGCTCATTGGCTACACCGCCTTACCGCGGCTTGCTGCTGTCACCTTGGGATTGTCGGCGCAAGTCGTCCAGACTTCCGCCATTTCATGCTCCCCCTGAAACTCTTCCCGGCGTTTGCTGCATCAAGACCTGATGTCGACGCAGTATCAGACTGCTACCAGTTCAGATTGCATCGGTAAGACAACGAGCTGAGCTGACCTTTCCTTGGGGACCATCAGACTCTACTATCCGCCCGCTTTTCTTAGCTCATGGATTCTGCCATGCGTTCCGCGCGGATTTGTTTTGTCATCACGGAAGACTGGTACTTCTGGTCTCATCGTCGCATCCTTGCACAGTACCTTGTGCAACAGGGATGTCGTGTCGATCTCGTGACCAACTTGACCAAACGCGAAGCCGATATTCGTGCACTCGGCGTCGAACCGCATTCGATTGGACTGCGTCGTCGAGGTTCGAATCCGCTTGGAGAGGTCAACGTCATTCGCCGCATGACAGACTTGCTTCGAGATCTTAAACCTGACGTAGTACATCTCGTTGGCATGAAGCCAATCATCTATGGCAGCATCGCCGCACGCCGAGCACGTGTTCCGTCCGTCATTAGTGCCATCGCGGGACTCGGGTGGTTGTTCACGCCGGGCGGTCCGCTAAAGACACTTGCGCGTACAACCGTGCAGCAGTACTTTCGATGGATGCTGGCGAAACGCCCGGGGGCGCGATTCATTGTCCAAAATGATCACCACCGTGAAACGCTGGTAAAGCGAGGCATGGCGTCGGCACCGCAAATCGACTTGATCGCCGGTGCAGGCGTGGACACCGATCGCTTCGGCTACACATCCGAACAAAAAGAGATTCCGACCATTTTGACCCACGGTCGAATGCTGTGGGACAAGGGAATCGGTGAGGTCGTTCACGCAGCTCGTTTGCTGAAGAAGCACGACATCAAATGCAAGTTTCTGTTGGTGGGAGACCCCGATCCCGCAAACCCTGCCAGTATCCCCGTGAAACAGCTTGAGCAGTGGAACCAACAGGGCATCGTCAGTTGGCAAGGTCGGCGAGATGACATTCCCAACCTACTTTCCAATTCGCACATTGCGTGCTTGCCCTCCTATCACGAGGGCTTTCCGTTGTCGCTTGTGGAAGCCTCTGCGTGTGGACGTCCTGTTGTGACCACGGACGTGCCGGGCTGTCGCGACGTCGTCGAAGATGGCAAGACCGGATTGCTGGTCCCCAAACGCAGCGGTGACAAACTGGCAATCGCGCTGGCAAAACTTGTGCTGAACGACAAGCTTCGACAGGAGATGGGACGCCGAGGTCGACAACGGGTCGTCGAAAATATGTCCTGCGACATCGTCAATCAAGGGACCTACAACACGTACGAGCGAGCCCTGTCGGAAGTTGGAATTTCGATCCCAGCAGCCATTGAACCGACCACCGTCGAGACAGGCGACCACTTTGATAGAAGGCGGGCGGCATGATTCAAACGAAGCACGACCGACGCGTTCTGGTCACCGGGGCAGCCGGGTTTGTTGGAACACGCTTGTGCCATCAGCTCGTCCATGAAGGCTATTCTGTTCGAGCGGTGGTTCGCAGGCCAACTGCAACACGACACCAA
>CAYQMZ010000347.1:5398-7989 GCA_964418725.1 uncultured Pirellulaceae bacterium | reverse complement strand
GAAGTTTCCGTCGCCATCGATAGCTACATCGGGACTATACTCCTCCGTGCCGGGCTCGAAGGTATTGTTCAATTGGAGTTGCGGTCCAAGAGGCTGCCCATTTGAGTCGAATTTCTGCCCGACGATTCCCTGTTTGAATTGGTCGTAGCTTTCCCAAGCGATGACGAAGCTACCGTCCTCACTAATCGCCACGGCAGGTACAGCACCCGTACCCAGCTCGAGCGGCTGCTCGAAATGCGGAGTACCGTTGGCGTCGAAAGTTTGCGCAAACACTTGATTCGAAGCGTTGCTCCACGCGACGACGGATGTGGAAGTTGACTTGGCCGAATCGTGTGTACGAACGCCTGGAATCTCGATCAGTTGCCCCACAGTGTTTCCGGAGGCGTCGTAGGCCTGAGCTGTGAGCGTCTGCGATGCTACGCGCGACGCGATGAAGCTGCCGTCTTTTGCGCGACCTATCGACGAGGTGTGATCAAATCCGATCAGCTCTTCAAAGGAAACTCCGAACGCATCGGAGGGGGCCTCCGTTCCGTGCTCGGCAAGCTGAAAGTCGCTGTTCCAACGAAAGTAGCTACCGAGTTCCGGTGGGAGATCCTCGATTTGGTTTACTGCGACTGGATCGCCAAGAGGGCTAACATCCACTGTGAGTGCGATTCGGTCATCCAATCGTTCCGGGGCATGGAGCCGCAATGAATTGTTCCGTAGAGTCGTCGCGCGTTCGAATGTTTGAAAACGAGTCGAAATCATTGGCTTCCCCCTGGACCGTCTTGGAATGGCTCTGATCTGTGCAAAGTGAGTGCCACAGCCTGCAAGACGGTAATCGACTCTGTTTTGGGGGCCTACTGCGAGGTCCAAGACGGTGGATTGGGGCGATTGGCTGATTGAGCGAGATCTGCCCAGTGGATTTTTCATGACCGCGACGGCTGTGAAATCGGCTTACGGGATGAGCCATCGCTCGAATGCCAATCCACATCAAAAAGTAGGAAGTCAAAATGTCTATTCGAAGCCCGTTTCTCGGAATATTCCTCACCACGCTCGTGGGAATCACAGGCAGTGTTATGGCAAGCACTCCGCATCCGGAAGAAACCGCTGCACTCCAACATCAACAGAACGCAGAAGCCGCGATGAAGGGCCAGAACTTTGCCCTGGCGGCAGCCGAGTATCTGAAGGCAGCCAAACTGGTCCCCGATTCCGGGGAATACCAACTCAAGCTGGCGAATGCTTACGTCGCCAATAACCAGATTGGCGAGGCGTGGTTCGCGTTGCGAAAAGCTGCAACGCTTCGACCAGCTGACAACCCAACATCGGATCTGTTTTCACGGTTTTGGAATATGTTCGACAAACAAGGGTTGTTCAACGTTGGGCAGCCGGTGGAAAAGGTCGTCAAGTTGCTCGGCAAACCTGATCAGCGTGTACAGGTTGGGGACCGAGACCGGCTGGTTTACGGCTTCTACTCGGTGGACGCCAAGCAGAGGCACGTGCACGAGCTGTTGGATCTGCGTGGATTGAAGTCTCGACACATGACGCCAACAGAGATCGTTTTAGTGGACCTTGATGGCCGTGGCTGGCGGAGCAACTATCGCGTCAACAATCAACTCGTAGCGACTTCGGAGTACGTTCTGCCAGAGGAACAGATTCAGAACTGGACCGAGTTGGTCAGCATCCAACGACTTCACGGCCAAGCGACGACCGGCCTGTCCTTGAAACAGGTGGTGGAAGGGATGATGAGCACGCTGAAGAAGTCAAATCCTGATCGGCAGTACCGCATTCTCGATCAAGAAGAGGCCAGCATTCTCTTCGAATGGAAGACTCGTGGTGGCAAGGGCAGTGAGGCGCAGCACGAGCTGGTACGTATGTTCTACGGTCCACGTGATATGCACCGCTTGGCCTACGTGCAGAAGACGAACGAGCTGAGTGAAACGGCTCGTGAAAAGTGGGTGGGGATCCTGCGTGCGGCTTCGTTGCAATCGGTTGAGGGCTCGACCCAGCAGGCCAGTAACTCTCAATCGGGATCCGGCGAAGTTCGAAAGACTGCTGCTTCTACTGCAGAGACTCGAAAGCTTGCTTGGGAACTGGGCAGTCGACTTAGCGGCGCCGCGATCATGCACAGCCAGGGCGCCGACGCGAAGAAAACCATGTCTACTTTCAGACTGGCAGATGCGGCCGCCGAAAAACTCGGGTTGAAGTTGGAATCGCTACCGTCGCTGGTGGAAGAAGAGCAAAAGAACACATTGAATTGTGTCACCTACCTGATGGCGGAAACAGGGCGAACGCTGCACGGTCAACTAACCGCGAAGTTCGATCGATCTCATGCGGCACTGCTGGAAAGTGCCATCAAGTCAAACATGCTGATGTTGATGTACGTGCCCAATGATTCGACAGGAAAGGCGCTTGGCACAGCGCTCAACGACCGCAAGACGGATGCAGGATTGCCCGGGATGTTCCTGCAAACGCTGCTTAAAAACGTCGAAAAAGGTGCGGATCGCAAGCTAATTGTGATGAACGTTCTGAAGCTCCACACCGACGTGAAGTTGCTCCTAGAGAAAGCCGCCAAGGAACCTTCTAACCCGAACGTTGAACATGTACTGAAC
>CAYQMZ010000347.1:0-5388 GCA_964418725.1 uncultured Pirellulaceae bacterium | reverse complement strand
GCGTTTGGAAGAGTATCCGCGTTGAAGGCAAGGAAGAATTCGATCTAACGCCAGCAGGCGAATCTGTGATCGTCATTGAAGACAACCGAGTTTCGTTTGTCGCCAAGGATCAAGAAACGATAACTGCGACATTCGAAATCGATGCCACTGTATCGCCGATGCGCATCGAATGGCTTTATCCAGCTGAAGAAGGCAACGATGCCGAGCGAATCACTGAGATATTCAAATTGGACGGGGAAACGTTGTCGTTCTGCGGTGATTCCGAGGACAACGTTCCTACCGATTTCAGTGTGCCAGAAGGTAGCGATCGAGTGCTAACAGTCTACAAAAAGTTGCGCAGCTAGTCGAACTATCGCTTCGCTCGTCTTCCGTCATCGACCAATCGTTTGGAGAGAGTTAATTATGAATAAGCCAGTCGTATTTGACGGTCGTCCCGTTCAACCAGAAAAAAACAAGGTGCTAAGTGGAATGATGTTGCTTGCTGGTTCTTGTGCTGTTGCGTTTGTCTCGTTCGTCCTGGGAATGATGCTACTGTCGGTGATGGGAGGCATAAACGCCGGTCCAAACATTCCGGATTGGTACAACCTTGCAATGTGGTTAGGTTGGCCAGCAATGCTGGGTGCCACGGCGATTGTCCCTAGTATCAGCCTGTTTGCAACGAACAGCTGGCAATGGCCCATTCGGCTGCTGATTGGCGGCGGGCTGATTTCCTTTGTTTGGTTTGCTGTCGGGTTGGTGCTGATGGTCAGCTATGGGATGAAAGGCTGATGGAGTTTCCTTCAGTTCCAATGGCGTCACGGTCGCTTCCGCCACGGAATTCTCTAATTCTCCGCACGCTCGTTGGGAAGTGTGCGGACGATGCGAAATCCAGTCGAATCCGAACCAGCATACGGAAAGATGCCGGTGCGATCGGCCGATCGTAGATCCGAGGCCACTTCAGAAAATGTGCCGCCTTTGGTGATCCGCATGTAGTCGCGACCGACAGCCAAGCCGTCTTCGTAATCTCGGTTCACAAGTTTGTTGTTCCTCTTGATGTCGCCAAGCCATCGCTCCTGGCACCATTCTCCGACGTTCCCCAAAGTGTCGAAAAGTCCCAGTTGATTCGGTCTGAGGAGACCTGTCTCGTGAACTTGTTGTTCTGAGTTTTCCACAAACCAAGCGAAGCTGCTTAGGCGTCTCGCCGACTTGCCAAATGCACGAGCATCTCTGGTTCCAGCGCGACAGCAGTACTCCCACTCCGCTTCGGTTGGTAACCGATAGCCAGTTTTTGACAGATAGTTCTCACTAAGACTGAACGTGCCATCTTCCGCGATCTGATAACACCATTCGCTTTCTGGAATACCTTCCTTTTGACTCAGCCAGTTGCAAAAGCGAGTTGCTTGGAACCAGTTGACGCGATTCTGTGCCATCAGTGGATGGTCTTCGCCACGAATGACAAAGGCTGCTTGGGGAACCTCTCGGGCAAAACGCGAGAACTTTTCGACGGTCGTTTCGCACGCTGCGATAGCAAAGCGACGGTTGATCCAAACACTATAGGTCCGTTCTCGCCACTTCGCGTCAGTTTCACCGCGATGACAACCTCCGACAAACGGCTGTTCTTGGTCAGCGAGGTCGACGATGACCATCGTTTGACCGATTGCATTGACGTACCAACTTCGGTCATTTGAAAGCGGCTGCTCCGCGACGTTCGAGTCCTGTTCCCAATTTCGCAAACACCAATTGGCGGCAGCGTGAATGCTAGAGTCGTTGGTCAATTCGTGGAGCTCTTGGACGGTATTCAGTACATCGCCCCGCAGCTCCGTGGGGATCGAGCTAAGAGGATAATCGCCTAGTGCCAATAGCAGCACGCGTTTTGCAGAGCTGTCAGATTCCGATTGGGTCGCCTCAAAAATGGATTCGACGTCGCAGCCGTGAGAATACGGCACGTGCATCAGTTCGGTTTCCAGAACTGCGGGACACTGGTCGCGTAGTCGTGCGACGACTCGAGGCAATTCGCCAAGGCGAATGAGTGCCGCAGCTAGGTTGCCCTGATGGCGTGCGTGGAGCGACTCCTGCTCGGGGCTGGTTTTAGGTCGGATCCAAATTGAGGACACGAATCGTTCGTTCGCGCCAAGCTCAGCCGCTGAAATTGTGATCGGGCGAAACCCTTGCTCGATGAGCTTTTGTGTTTCTTGGAGATGAGCCTCTGGAGACAAGTGCGACCGCATTTGGCGATCGTACTTGCGGTCTACCATGACCCAGACGCCGCCGTACTGGGCTAGGTCCTGTTGATCGCGTGCTATGCAGACATCAATGGGGCAATCGTAAGCCTGTGACGTGACTTGGAACTCTTCTTCGGTGAAAGTGTCGAAATAGAATTCGTCCACGTGATCCGCATCGAAGCCCCAGACCATGCTGTGCAGAATTTTGGCGTCCTGCGAGGCGTTTTGGGGGACCGATTGGAAATGTTGTGTAAACGCGCGAAACCCACGACGCGCAAAAGTTGCCTGCAGCTCCGCAGACTCCGCAGCAGGCTTGCCAATGTAGAACTCTCGTTGCTCGCCTTTGTTTCGCCTCTTCTCCCATAGGACTGCGTATTTCTGCAAACCATCTTCGGTCCGGTAGCCGGCTACGTCGCAGGGCAAGAAACCATCGACTGCATACTTGGCTGCCAGTTCCGTGACTTCAGTTTCATCCAGATCGTAAGACCACTTTGAACCACGTGAGTCACGCGCCCAAAGTGCGGACGCAAAGAGCCCGTTTTGCGTCGAAAACGGACGTAGCCGCGTGGCTCGATAGCCATTGGCCTGCATCTGTGTCATTGCGCGTTCAATATTCGCGAGTGGAATCCAAGACGCATAGGCGAATGATTCGAGAGCAATGCCATCGGCACTCTCAATAAGTTGCTTGATGCCTGAGGGGACGGCCGATGTGGCTTGAATCGAGAAGGGCCAAGGTGTGTGGCGAACTTCTTCAAACCGAGCCGCAAGGATCGGTAGCAGATGATCGCGTTGTTTTTCCACCAGAGGGAAGATCGTTTGAAATTGTTCCGGGGTGCAAACTTCTACTAAATCGGCCAATTGCTGCGCCGTCGGATCGTAGTACTCGTTGATTGCGATCGCGGCGGTATTTCGATGTGATTCGGAACCCGTCTCGAAGTATTCCAGCAACCAAGGAATGAGACTGCGACTGTTGGCTCGGAATACTGGCAGATAGTCTGAAAACACAAGTGGCGATGTGATCAGGTCGTTCGCAATTCGTTCAGCGACTGGGTCGTCACCGAAGTCGGTCCCCAACATGGAAAGTGCAGCGGCAGCGTTCAGTCGCGTTTTCTTGTCGTCGGAATCGAGACCTCGTCGTAACTCTTGCGAGACTTCTGCGCTGTATTCACGAACTGAATCTATGAGAACGGGCAGTTCGTCCGCCGTGACTGTCGAGATCTCCGTTTGAATCGTCTGCAGATGAGATTCATCCTGGTGCAGCAGCGCGAGCGCAACATTTCGACGTTGGTTTGGTTCCAAATCTTGCGAACGCGCGTCCTTTGCTAGTAATGGTTGCCACCACTTGCGATAGCTTTCATTTTCGACAATTAACGCCGGGACGTCGTTCGTCTCTGCGAGCATCAATTGGTCTCTAAATGACGTGGCACGGAGGTGGCCGAAAAACTCCCGGCCCGCTAGACCTAGACCGATGAAGCCGCACAGCACCAAACCTGCCAGCATGCTGTAGGACTTGGTTGCTGTCCGCATCATCTTTCGCTCATTGTCGGTCCAACCTCGGCGTTTCGTGAACGCGACGATGCCCAGATACTCAAGAAAACTCGGCAGGGCGCGGAATTCGGGACGTTGATTCCATACGTCAGCGCGTTCCGCCAACCGCAATTCGGCTCGACCGGCAACGGAAGTTTGCCGCCTGCGGTTCATCCAATCTCGAACCGATGGGACAAGAAAGTCGTGCGTTAGTTGATAGAACTGTATGGAGTTGGGGTTGTCTGCGATCACTGAGTCCGTTGTACCAGTGAGATCTACCGGGGTAATCAGACGCAGGTCATCGTCAAGGATACGAAGTAGGTCTGAGAAGTCCTGAATGTCCGAATAGCCGGATGCTTCTAAGAGCTTTTCGCGTGCCTGAATACGTCCGCGAATGTTCGTGCCTTGCCCTGGCAGCAGTGTGTCCAGGACTGCCTTTGCCGCATCCGCGTGCATGCGATTGGAAGGTGGCGCGTGTGGCCCGAATGCCTCTTCTAAGAACGCGACGCCAACGCCTGCTGCCCCACCCAATCGGTAGAGCGTAGAACTCGTCCACTCTCGGTTTTTCAACATTTGTGCGAAGAGGGCCAAGCGTACTGGCACGATTTTGCCATCTTCGGCGAGGTCGGACACCGCGTGGCGAACGAAGGTCTTGTGAGCCGAAGTGGTTTGGCTGGAACTAGCGGGAAGTCCTCCGTAAGCACGTCCGAATGCGGTGAGTACGTTTTGAGCGTGGCGTTTTCCAAAGAGGTCAACCGCCGCCGAATTCTCTCCTTCGACCAACCGCACTTCCAACTCACGCATGAATCTGGTTGCGGCCATCCAAAAATCGTCACGCACCCCGACGATGGCTTGTACGCGACCTCCGTCGCATTGGAGCAGTGCCTGCGTCAGCGGACATATCTCCCCACCCCAGGAGTTTAACCACTGCTCGAATTGATCAACGATAAGAACTACTTTCTGCTCACTCGTTAGCAAGTCTCGACGCAAACTTGCCAACGCGTCTGACAGTGTCGTGCACGGTTCGAGTGCCGCATAGTGTCGCTTCAGAGTGCTTAGAATGTTGGTTTCGGTATCGTCACCACTCGCTTCGAAGTAGAAAGCGACGACATGTTTGTTGAGGCGAGGTAGCAATCCAGCTTTGACCAGAGACGATTTTCCGCAGCCAGATGGCCCGTAGAGCAATCCGACAGGAAACGTTTTGTCGGAATTGGTTTGCTCGAGCTTGTGTTTCCAGAATCGGATTGCATCCGGCAGACCGTGTCGATCTCGAGGGCCAGGAATGAGTTCCAAAAAGAACTCGGCGTCCGATGCGTCGAACGAGCGCAAGCCTTTGGGGACGATTCGGATTCCAGATCCTTCGCTGCTGCCACTACCACTGCCGATTCCAGCGGTTGGATTGTTTGCCTTACCGCCTGGTGACGTGAGTTCGGTATCTGGACTGTTGTGTTGTGTTGAACTGGGCGGAGGCGTAAACGTTATACGTTGCTGTGAAACTAGGTCTCGGTCCTTGGATTCCTCCACGAATGCGTTCAACTCTTCGGCGAAGTCCAAAGCCGTGCTGTAACGTTCGGAGCGCCTTCGGGCGAGGGCTCGAAGGCAAATTCGATCAAGCTCTCGTGGAATCGAGTCATCGATCTGGCGAGGAGGCCGAACTTCG
>CAYQMZ010000346.1:0-8007 GCA_964418725.1 uncultured Pirellulaceae bacterium | reverse complement strand
CTTTCGCTGACGGCGATTTCAACAACGACGACGAGATCAACTTCGCTGACTTCCTCTTGTTGCAAAACAACTTTGGAACCAGTCGCGGAACTGAGTCGCCTCAAATTGGCTAGAGATTCTCACGTCTAAGAGTTAGGGTGTGTGGGAGCTAAGGGCGAATGCGTTGCGCTCATGCTCTACCGTACAGCCAAATAGCTTTTAAGTGTTTCTAGGCGTCGGCCTGAAAGGCTGCTCGTGCGACTCCGGCTGCACCGATGTAGCCGGCGTGACCACCTAGGACGGCGAAATCCACGTGCGTCACGTCACAGAGGGCAGGGAACGCTCGCATTCGGATTTCGTTCCGAATGCGTTCCAAGAATTGGCGACCAAGCTTCGTTGCCGTTCCGCCGAAATTCACTGCACCGCCAAAGATGATGGCGTTGGGGTCGATGATGTGCATCAGGTTTACGGCACCAATGCCAAGGTACTCGGCGGTTGTCATGATAATGTCAAGCGATAACTGATCGTCGCGTTCGGCTTCTTCGGAAACCATCAGTGCGGTCAACTCTTCACCACCAGCGATACGTTTTGCCAGGGAACTCTCGCGCCCCTCGTCCAGCTCTTCCTGCGTCCGTTTCACAATCGCCTTAGCGCTGGCGTAGGCCTCTAGGTGGCCGGGGCGACCGCAACCGCACATCCGAGCGCCGGGTCCAGAGTCGATGTAGGTATGGCCACACTCGCTGCCGTGACTATGTTCTCCGTTAATCAGCTTGCCGTCGACGATGATGCCACCGCCGACGCCAGTTCCAAGTGTGAATAGCACCATGCTGTTGAAATCGGCGCCACTGCCGATCCAGTACTCTCCGTACGCTGCCGCGTTGGCATCGTTTTGAAACGCGACAGGCTTTTCGATCACGCTCTGCAAGTGTTCGCGGATTGGGAAGTCCCACCACGCTGGAAGGTTGTGAGGTTGTAGCAAGACACCCTCTACGATGTTCATGGTGCCAGGCGTTGCAAGTCCAACGTGTGCGACCATATTCACATCGATTTTGCATTGTGCTGCCAAATCATGCATGGCAGCCCGCATGCGGAGGCATGCGTCTTCTGGCCCATTTTCTTGACACGTGGGGATCTTCTGGCGGCCCAGCGTGCGACCCGTGTCGTCGACGATTCCAAACTTGATGCCGGTACCGCCCACATCAATACCTAGAAAAAACGGAGGTTCCGCCTGAGATGTTGGAATTGGTTCCGTCAATTGATGGGAGACATCGTTGCTGTCGGACATGAATCGGTGCCGTCGTTGATAGTTGCGAGCGTTGGAGTGCTTCGCGTGGCAGAATGAATTAGAGGGATTTTCGGGTGCAATAGGCGAGCGAATTCGCCCAGGCTGGTTCGCAAACCGCTGCCGCTGGCAGTATACGTTTCACCTTAAACATCGACAATTTTGGCCGCTCAGATGTGGCGTTTGCCGCGTATTTCCGTGCTAGAGATGTCCATTCGGAAGGAACTCTGCGGGATCAAGTCGAAAAGGTGACGCACTTGGGTTGGCAGTTGAAGGCTCTCCGCATCCGCGAATTCCCCGTCTATCTTCCTCCCAAACACCACAAAACGGCACTGCACGTCATCAAATCGAGACATAGATTCCAGCATCGTCTGGGGAGAGTCGTAGTACCGTGACGCGAACAGCCGCGTCGCGGTGTCCGCCCCAAGTAGAAAGCTGGCACCTGGGAATAGCTGCGCCTTCTCTGCGAATGTTGGTGCCTGTGTGAGCCAGACACGGTGGTCACCGAATTGGTTTAGGCGACGCATTATCTCGCTAGCGTCAAGCGTAGATTTGTCTACGTTAGAGACGGACAACTCGAAATCGACTGCGTCGCCAAATTGACGCAGTGCGTACTCGACCATTGCTTTGTGCCCGTCGTGTAACGGATTGAAGGAACCCGGAAAGATCAAGCGCGCAGGCAATGTAGAATCGTCTAGCAACCGACCGGCCCGAAAGCCGCACCTCGCGGATGTTCCAGCCAAGACGTCACTGACAGCTCGTTCCAACATGCCAACGAGTTTACAGCCGCGAAGGCTACCTACCAACCGACCAAGCATCTTCTAGATGCAAGGCACAAACTTCCGTGCGCTCGTCATCGTGGGTTTGTGGTGATGCAACCCTTCACGGTAGCACCAGCCCGAATGAGGAATTCCGTTGTGTCGACCAACAATTCTCTCGGACTCTTCCCGATTTGCACGCAAATGAATGAGCTGTCGGAGTGCTTTGCCAACATTCTGCTGAGCGAACTAACAGCTATTCCAGCATCCAGCATCACCAGCCCGTAAGTCTGTCTCCATTCGTCTACGGCACCGGCTATCAAGTCGGCTTGGTTACCGCGGCTTGGATCCAACGCGTCCAGCATCAATCCGCAAGGCATCATGTGTAGGCCTTGGCAGCCGGTCGGAGTCGTGCAATGCCGCCATGCCGACTTTCCGGCGATGACTTCAAGGATACCGGAGCCGCGTTGCTCGAATCCACGCGTGATGACTCGCGACTCGGGGTCCGCATCGATCAGCAAAGTAGGCTTCTCTCGCTGCGGACTAACGAACATGCTTAGGCCCGATACGATGTCAGCTCGTTGACGGTTTTGTTCCATGCCAACGAACATCAAGATTTGGCACTCGTCCTCGTCGACCTCGGCCATGATCTGTTCGGCTAGACCTTGGACTTGCTCGCCAAATTCGGAATTGACCATTTTCGAGGCGAGTTTGATTTCATAGTCCGACGGAGGAACAAGGTTGTTTCCTGAGTCGACCTCCTCTGCTGCGTCAGCTCCGACGACCTGCGATGCGATTTGTTCCGATATCGTCTTTGGCTTGCTTTCGCGGCGCGAGACGTTGGACGAACCACCCTCGGAAACGGGAGGCGGTAGTTCGTTGACTAAGCCACCTTCGTCGATGTTGATGCTGATCGATGTGACTGGTTCGGGGGTGTCGGCATCCGTCCCTGAAGGATTCGGCGACGTAAGGTCAGCGAGGATAGATGATTGCGAAACGTCGTCAACTTGTCGATTCAGTTCATCCAGTGCTTCATCGTCGGTCAATGGCGGAACAAAACCGGGCGCGGCTTGTTGGGCAGCACTCTCGATTCCCGTTGTTGAGCTCGGTTCTTCTGCTATCGGTGGTACGAATTCGTCGTCCGAGTCTGATTGCTCGATGGTTGCCCACGCTTCCATGACGGGCTTGTATGGTTCGTCCGAAGAGTCGCCGGAACTGGCAGACATATTAGCTTCATCCGATGCAACGTCGCTTGCGGATGATTCTTCCGGTGAAGCTGAATTGCTGGCATCGTTTCGGACGCCAAAGCCGCCGGCCATCAATCTTTGGTAGGTCTCGAGCCCTGCGAATTCTTCCTCATCCGGCTCCTCGTTGATATCCAATGCTTCGGGGGACGCTTCAACGCCGGGTACGTCGGCCGCCGGCTCTTCCTCGTAAGCCACATCCGATTCGCCAAATTCGATCGTGACGCCTTCATCGTATTCGGAAGCGTCGATGTTGATCGAAGTTTCCGGGGCATCTTGGGTTTCGGGTTCCGTTGGGCTCCCCGCTGTTCCGTCCACAGGCGAACCGTCCACAGGCGAAGTTGCCAGCAACTCGTTGAGCTGTGCAAGCTGTTCCTCGAGCGGTGCACTGTTGTCGATGCGCAGATCTGGTCGAATGCCAAGTACTTGCTCGACTAACTGCATCACTTCCTGACTGTCGGGGTCTAGCTCCTGTGCCGACTCGCTTGAAGTTTGTTCTGCGGTCTCGCTAGCTTCGTCGACAGGAGCCGACATCGGAAGTGACGGGATGGAGCTCGGATCGAAGACAGCCTCTTCGTGTCCCGCTGTTTCCTCAATAGAAGCAGTTTCTTCGTGTGAGTCTTGTGGCTCGTTAACTTCGACTGTCACCGGCGAAGCTGATTCAACTTGCGGCTGAGGCGGAGCGAATTCCGGTGGCGAGTTTGCGCCCGGCTCAACGGATGGCGTGGCTGCGGCAGCCGCTTGCGTGGAAACATCTTCAACGTCGTTTTCGATCTCCGGACGAGACGGCTCCGGTTCTGCCATCAACAACTCGTCGGACAGCCCCAGCTTGTCTTTCAGGTATTCGATACCTTCGGTGCCGCTACTTAGCTCAGCCTCGTCCTTAAGGCTGCGTCGATCCGGCGCGCTATTGACGATCGTATCTTCGGGCGAAGATTCCGCAGAAACTTGAATGCCAGCCTCATCTTCTAGCTGGATTTCAACCTGCAGTTCCCCCGCGTCGCTCGATTGCAGGTCATCCTGCCCGGCGGTCTCCACCTCGACCACGGAATCGCTCGCGGGAACCTCGATAACGACGGAATCGGAACTTAGTTCTGTCGCATCTGTTGCCTGAGATTGAGGATGTTCCGTTGTGGAATTGCTTTCATTTTCAACGTTCGCCACTGCTTCCTGATTAGGATCTTCAGCTTTCTTCGAAGCGAAGTGTCCTTGGTCTGCAAGCGAACTAAGAGCTGAGTTGAGGCGTCCCATTGCCAATCCCCGTCGTTTCCGCGACTGATCGCGTTTTGTGGTCCGTGTGGCTCCAACCGCCATGAATTCACTACATCCGTCGATTGTTCGTAGTTGGCTTAGATCAGACTTCATCTGCGACGCATCTTGGAGAACAGCGTTGCAAATACTCTTTCCGACTTTTCGGTGGAAGTCACATTTGTTTCTTTTGGCTCAGCCTCTGTCGTGCTGGCGACTGCTGGCTCGGCTTGCCGCACGGCTGCCGGAGCTGTGGTAGCTGCTGTTGCGGTGGCCACTGCTGCTGCGGTGGCAAAAGCGGTAGCGACCTCGGAGGATGCTACCGTTGCTTCCAGTGTGCTGTCATTTTCGGTTGCAGTGTTTGCTGCCAACGGCTCAGAAGTACTGGCTTCGAGAGTGTCGTTTGCTGTTGGCGATTCCGAGCCTTCAGCCGATATCTCTTCCTGGTTTGTCTCGGCAGCTACAGCCATGTCGTTGGTTGATTCGCAATCCGTCGACTGTTCTGACTCAGGCTCTGCGTGGCAATCAACGGTCTCGCTAATCGCCGACGCCATGCTGCTAATCGCTGACGCTACACCTTCTTCGGGAAGCACTGGGTCGAGGCTAGGATCAAAGTCGTCGACTGACACGGGAGATGTGGCGTCTAGTTCTTCCGACGCAACCGGGGCGTCTGAATCGTATTCTTCTTCCAGATCGTCCAAGTCCTGTTGGATCTCCGACAAATCGGCGTACAAGCGATCCGGCCCACCGAGTGACAATTCCTGGACGTCTGCCTCAGGCTCAGGCTCTTCGGAATTCCCCGAGCCCGCTGTTTCGTTGCTGGATTCTTCAGCTACCGACTCCGATTCAAGCGAATCGTCGGACGTCTCGATCGCCGAGCCATCTAGCTCCTCATTGTCGCTTTCGTCTTCGGCATCCATCGCGATAACAATTGCTTGCTGATCGGAGGTATCATCTTGTTCGTCGGACGCAGACTCTGCTAACTCCGTTGTGTTAGTGGCGTCTTGCTGATCCAACTCAGAGTCATCACTTCCCGTATGCATACGCAAAGCTGGCTGAGCTTCCGTCAACAAGTCGGCAAGGTGTTGACTGTAGTTGGTGGAGACTTCCGTACGCCCGTCCCTCGCAATGGAAGCGGCGGATGCGAACTCTTGGACGATGACTTGTTCGTCGTTGTCGACGGATTCGTTGGCTTCCTGGCTGGTCGACACGGTTTCGGCTTCAGCCGCCAGCGGAGTCTCGTGGGCGTCGTCCACTTGTGACGCGACAACGACAGCTTCAGCGGAGGTCGGCGCGTCACTGGCGTGTTCCGTTTCGTCGAAGGACTCACCGGAAAGTGCCTCAGCAGAGAGTTGCTCTTCCGAGCAGGCCTGCCCAGCGAATTGTTCGCCGAATGGATTGGTGGCTTGGTCGATGGTGAGAGCTTCTTCGACAGCCAGTTCTGCTTGCTGACTTTCACCAGAGATACCGATCACCAGTTCGTCAGTTTCCGGGAGCTCTTCTTCATACTCTTCCTCCGTGATGTCCGTATCCGTGGAAGAAGTGCCTGTCGTCAGTTCGTCGGCGAACGGAGAGTCACGATCTGCACGCACTTCCTGTTCAACGTGCTCGTCTTCGAATGCGACCACGACGGGGCCCACTTCGTCGACCGCGACCTCTTCGTCCAGTTTGACTTCGATTTCCGTCTCGGCACCGATTTCGATCGCCTCGTCGAATTCTATTTCAATGGCCTGACCTTCCGCTTGATCGATATCGATCACGACAGCCTGTTGCGCGTCGATTGCGGCCGGTTCTTGTGAGACTTCGTCGTCCTCTTCTAGCGAGCCAAATTCGACGACGACTTCGTTACTGCCCTCACTGTTGCTGACATCGTTGCCCCAGGAAGTCGACTTCGGCAGTGGAAGTTGCTGTAGGTCCGACCAGGCTTCTTCGATGACTTGGCCGGTCAATTGCGAATAGTTTGCTACTGCGGCCGTTAGCATCGAGTGATCGCAGATTTGATTAACCAGTCGCGGCACGCCGTTGGTTGCTCGATAAACATTCGAGAAACCGTCCTCTGAAAAGATTGTGTTCGCGTTACCACCGACGGATTGGACACGAGCGCAGATGTAGTCGCGTGTCTCCTCTTGGGTGAAGTTTTCCAAAAACAAGCGACCGACAATCCGCTGATTCAGCGACTCAAGCGATGGCGTGCCCAAGGTCTCTTCGAGAGCTTCCGTGCCGGCCAGAACGAGTCGAACACAGGGCTCGCCATCTTTGACCAAGTTGGTAAGTCCTCGAATTTCGTCGAGTAGCTCCGCCGACAGACGCTCTGCTTCGTCCACGATCAGCAGAACGCCGCTCAGGCAGGCCTGTCCAGTAACGTGATTCGTTAACGTGCGACGTAGCTCGCCTTCGTCCTGCCCGTGATGCGGCAGGTCAAGCTCATGCAGTATCGATTGGTACAACTCGCCGCTTGACCGAATGCGGCTGCCGTGCAGCATGCAGACGGAAATCTCGTTGGAAAACTGATTCGCAATCAGTTGGCAGAGAAGCGTTTTACCAGAGCCCACATTGCCGACCAGCATCGTCGCGCCCGAAGCACGTTGGATATTCAGCGCGATCGCCTCACGCGCTTGCTCGACCGAAGCGGCTGGGAAGTAGTGCTCCGGGTTGGCAACCGAGGCGAATGGCCGGTCATTCAATTGAAAGTGCGTTTGGTACATGCAGATTGTCCAATTGCTAGCGACGGGGACGGTGCTTCAATCGGAATAATCGGCATAAACTGCATCAGACTGGAGGGCAGTTTTCGAGGAACACAAATGGTTGCGGCACAAAGAGTTCGTGCCCATTTCACTATGACGCCAGGCCGGCTGCCAAAGCCACTTCACCTCGTGCTTACCGAGCTCGACGAGAGACGTCGGCATTGGGATCTCAAAATGCAGCTTCGTAGAGCGATTTCAGGATGGTGGCGTCTACTTTTCGAGGGTTGAAAGTGCCGGTCCACTGCTGTGCGGCTTCGTCTGCCAACTTTGGAAGAAGTGACTGTTCGACATTGGCTTCTGACAGCTTGGTAGCAAGTCCAGCTTTGGAAACCAATTCGGTCACGTACTGAGCAAGTCCTTCCGGAGAGCCTGCCAGTTCGGGCATTCCCGGTTCTCCAGCCGAAGCACGGACAAGATCACGGTAGGCTTCGGAAAACTCTTCGCCGTTGAAGCGGATCACGGTAGGCAGAGTTAGTCCAATGGCTTGCCCGTGTGCGATGCCGTAATTCGCCGTTAACGGATTAGCCATTGCATGCGCTGCCCCCAACATGGAGTTTTCAATCGCCATACCAGCGAAGCAAGCACCCAACTGCATTGCACCACGTGACTCGATGTCGTTAGGATTGTCGAGCACTCGTGAGAAGTTGGGAGCTAGTAAACGCCAAGCTTCTCGTGAAAATGCTTGCGAAGCCGCGTTACGTTTGGATGTGACGAAAGTCTCCAAGGCATGTGAAATCGCGTCGATCCCAGTG